>CBHWDR010000142.1:0-7313 GCA_966112575.1 uncultured Chitinophagales bacterium | reverse complement strand
GCGGTCGAGGAAGCCCTGGCCCCGCCGTCCGGCCTGTCGGAGCAGGGATCGCTCCGCTTTCCGGCGGCGCTTTTCGGCTTCCAGCAGCCAGGCCTCCTGGAGGGACTGCCATTCCTGCACCGACAGCTCCCGGCGCTGCAGCTCGGTGATCGCCGCTTCCACCGCCTCCGGCTGGTATTGCTGCTGCTCCTGCAGGAGCGCATAAAGCTCCTCATTGCCCATCTCCCGGAAGAGGGCGGCGTAATCGATCGTCATCGCGGTGAAGATACTATCTTGCGCCCTCGATGAAACGTATACTGCTTACCGCTTCGCTCTTCGTGCTCGCCCTTGCCGCCCTGGCCCAACAGGAGGACATTCGCGCCCAATATCCCGGCCTGCTCCGCAAGGCTTATTTCGGGGTCAACCTGGGCTATATCAACTATCCCTTCGGCAATAAGCACCTCGAGCCCGGGTTCCGCTCCGAGTCGGTGAAAGTGCCCCACCTGGCCCTGCGCATCACCCTGCTGGGCTACCGGTTCAACGAAAACCTCTCGGCCCAGATCACCTATATGCGCCCCTTCAACTGGGTGCAGTACAAGAACATCAACAACGACAGCTCCCTCCATTCAGTATGGATGAATGTGGGCGGACTGACCCTGAAGTCGAAACTGCCCCTGGGCAAAAAGTTCTCCTTTTACGGGGAAGCGGGCCTCGGCGTGATCACGCGCAACGGATTCGCCAAGGGCGATACCGACGTGGTGAAGGATGTGAGCTTCGCCTCGGTGCTGATGGGCGCAGGCTTCCAGTACCACCCCAACCGCAAATGGACCTTCAACCTGGGCGCCACCTATTCGCCCGAACGCGTGAAGTCGCGGCAGCCCTCCACCGTCTTCTACTCGGGTGGCTTTGCCTACAACATGCAGCCCCTGTCGAAAGAAACAGTGGAGCGCACGCAGAAAAGCGGCAATATCTTCAAGGCCAACCTGCTCCAGGTGGCCTATTCCACCAACGCGGTGGGCTATGGGGTCAACGATTTCTTCTCCGAAGGCGCCATCCCCATCTTCTGGGGTGGGGAAGCCGTGCTGCGAAAGGGTTTCGCGGTGAACTACCTGCGTAATGTATTCCACACGAAGAAGGTCTTCTCCCTCGATGTGGGCACCAGCGCCGGCTACTGGCAGACCCGCGCGCTGAAACAGAATTTTTTCAGCCTCTCGGTCTATCCCCTGCTGCGCTTCACACCGGTCCGCACCAAATCGGCCGATGTCTATCTGTTCTATTCCGTTGCCGGTCCCTCCTATATCTCCAGGGTCTACCTCGACGGCGAAGACACAGGCCGCAACTTCACCTTCCGCGACTTCATGGGCGCCGGCATCTACGCCGGCAAGAACCGCAATATCAACGCGGAGCTCAACATCGGCCACTTCTCCAACGGCAACGTCTTTCCCTCCAACGCCGGCGTGAAGATCCCGCTCTCGTTCACGGTGGGATACGCGTGGTGAGCGGAGTTGGCGAAGTTTGCGGAGTTTGCGAGTTTGCGAGTTTGCGGAGTTGGTCTTAATCAATCTCCCCTCTCCTTGGGAGAGGTACACGAGCGAAGCGAAGGGTACGCGCGAAGCGCTTGGGGTGAGGTCTGTTCAAGAGTTGGTACAGGGAAGCAGGCGAGATCATGCCAGTTAGTTGTGGAGGCGAGGGGGGTAAGCCTGCGGTTAGGAGTTTTCTGCCCGCAGGGGCCTGTGCTTGATACTTTAGGAAACTTGGCTACTTTAAGAAATTCCGCTCCTGTTCCCGGCTTTTCCGCTGGTTCTTTCCTCAGATGCCTGCGGCATGAAAAATCTCTATCCTTTAGCCTTGTCTTTAAACCTGTAAGTACTTCTGGAGAAAATACCTCTGTGCCTCTCCGTGCCTCTGTGTCTCTGTGGTTCAAAACCAAACAACCCTTTGTGCTTCTTCGCGCCCTTCGTGTCTTGGTGGTTAAAAAACCTTAACAGCTTCCTTCCTCCCAAACCGGGCAAGCGAAGCGCCGCACGCCCAACTAGGCACGCAATTCGCAATACTAAAGACCTGAACCACTCCATGATCTTCTGATCAAACCGCCAAAGCCGCTTGCCCTAAAATTTCTCTGTTATGGATAAGGTGTATTATCTCCTGCGCAACAACCGGAAGACCGGCCCCTTCACGATTGGTGAACTTTTGCAACAAGGCCTGCGCCCTGCCGACCTCATCTGGGTCGACGGGAAGAGCGAGAAATGGACCCGCGTGGGAGAGATGGAACTCATGCCCTTTGCCGACCACCTGCCCCAACAGGCTCCCGTGATCACGCTTTCACCCGAAGTATTCCAGAAAGTGGTGCAGCACGACCCGCACCCCCTTCCCGATCATACTGAAGAGCCCATCGAATTCATCGACCACCGCAAGGAGAAGCACCAGGCCGTTCGCGAGCTCATGGCCGCTGCCCTGGTGACCGTTTTCGTAGCTGCCGGTGTGGTGGGCGGACGCACCCTTTTCCTCGGCAAGCGAGGCTTTGATACCACGCCCGCTCCGCAGGCCTCCACGAAGCTGGAGTCAACGAAGGAATACACGGCCCGGCAGGCCGATCCCGAGCGCGTAGCCGGGGCCGACACCACGGCACTTGCCGTTGATTCAACAACGAGCGCACCGGTTGCCCAGGCTGCAAGGCCGGCCCGCATCGGCGGCGCCAACGACAGCGCGGCCCAGGTGCCCGACACCACCGCCAGCGAAGCGGCAACGCCACCGGCACCGGTGAAGCAGGAAGTGGAAAAGCCCGCACCCGTTCGTGAAGCGCCCGTGAAGCCGGTTGTGGAAGCGCCGAAAAAAGACACGACCGCACAGGAAGCAAAAGCCGATGAGTCCGGTGAGAAGAAGAAAGGCTTCCTCCGTGGGTTGTTCAAGAAAAAGAAGAAGGACGAGTAGTTTGTACCCAATTCCTAGTTCCTAATACCTAATTCCCAATACCCAATACCTCTTCATCCCCCGTAGCCTTGTCGAAAGGGAAAATACCTCACTCCCCAACCACCTCTTCCCCCAGCCAATGTTCCATCCGGCTCAGGAGGAACTCCGACTGCAGGGGCTTGGCCAGGAGCTCGTCGGCTCCGAACAGCAGGGCCCGGCTGGTCGACACGTCGTAGCCCGACATGATGATCACGCGGATGCCGGTGTAGGCAGACGAATTCTTCAGCTGGAAGCAGAGTTTCCGGCCGTCTTCGCCGTTGATGTTAATATCCAGCAAAACGATCTGGGGAATAAAATAGGCAAGCGTTTCTTCGGCTTCGGAAAGGCTCACGGCCGTTTCCACTTCATAGCCGGCTTGTTGCAGGCGACGCTCCAGCAGCATGAGGAGGTCGATGTCGTCGTCGATAACCAGAACCTTTTTCGCGGTCCCCGGGATCATGGCACACATGGTCGATACAGTTAAGGGTTTCTCAATCAGATTACGGGCAAAGCCCAACGGTTTCCACGGGACGATTCAGGTTTTCACAGGAGGGGAAGAAAGAGAAGTTGATTGATATTGGACAGGTCTTTCAGGAATTGGATCGGATTACTTACGGGACGGTTTCAGGATACTAGACGATTGATTCGTGATCAATCAACTTCTGATACAAAACTACTGATCGGTGGCATGCCGGACAATCGAAGTTTTGGCCCTTTTTTTATATATGGTTTTTACGGAAATGGTTAGCTCGCCTGCGTAAGTTTACGAGCCTTCTATCCCGTGTAAATACGGTTCTGAACGGAACGCTTCCTGCCGTGCCTGCTTGCAGGGGATCCAAAAAGAACCCCGGCCTGAAGTGCAGACCGGGGCAATGATGTTCGATTAAAATCCAGAAATCACAAAATCTCAAAATCCCACTGCCTGTTTCTCCGCCTGCGCATCGGCTTCCTCATTCGGCAGCTCGCGCTGGTTGGCCACTTTGATGATGCCCACTTTCTTGAACATGCGGATCACCGGGTAGATGGGGTCGAACTCGCCTTTGCGGGCCGCGAAGTTGGCGCGCGAAGGGAATTTGTGGTGGTTGTTGTGATAGCCTTCACCCAGCATGAGCAGGTCTACCTTGAAAAGGTTCTTCGACGTGTTGTCGGTCTCATAGTTCACGCCGCCATACTTGTGGGCGAACCAGTTGATGATCACGCCGTGGATGGGGCCCATGGCAATGTGCACGGGCACCAGCAGGTACCACCAGGGCGAAGGCGCGAAGGTGGCGTAAAACCAGACGTACACGGCCGACCAGAGGATGCGGGAATACCAGGTATTGCCCCAGCGGTCGAACCAGCGCCAGTCGGGAACATTTTTGGTGAAGCGCTCATCGATGGGCACGCGGCCATACATGATGTTCACGTAGGTCGAGGAGGTGCGCCACATCATGGCCATGATGCTTTTGTCGTAGGAAGGCGAATGGGGGTCGAGCTCGGTGTCGGTGTAGGCATGGTGGATGCGGTGCATGATCGCATACACGCGCGGGCTCATGTAGGAAGAGCCCTGGGTGATGTAGGAAACGACGAAGAACACTTTCTCCCAGAACTTGGTCATGGTGAAGGCGCGGTGCGCGGCATAACGATGATGGAAGAAGGTCTGCGCGAACAGGGAGAAGTACCAGTGCGCTACGAAGAAGATGAGGATTGCTAACATAAATTAATTGGGAATGGACCCTGAGGTACAAAAACTATGCGCATAATTGGTAGCGGATAGCCAAAGACCCGGACCCGGTTGAAAATATCGGCGATCAGCCCGGCATGCGGGAGATATATTTTTCGATTTGTTTGATCTGGTCAACGATCTGCGGGGTAGTGGGCTTCAGGGCCTTTGCCTTGCGGAAGAAGTCCTTGGCCGCGCGGAATTCGCGTTTGTTGATCATCAGGTTGCACATCGTAAGATAGGCCGCTGCCTGGTTCTCCTTGTCGGGGAGGCCTTTGCGGAGGGCCGAGCGGATGTAGTTCTCGGCCGTGCGCAGGTCGTTCTTCTGCATGGCCAGCATGCCCATCTGGAGCAGCGAGGCGCCTTCGGCTTCCTTCATCGGCATGCCCAGGTCGAGCCCCTTCTTCATGTTCTTTTCGGCGCCGTCGTAATCCTGCTTCATCATGGCCATGTTGCCCTTGAGGGTATAGTAGACCGAGCGGATGGGTTTGTAGAGGAGGTTGGGAAACTGGATCGAGTTGACGATCTTCTCCGCTTCCTCCATATTCCCGCTTTCCATATGCTCCTGGATGAGGCGCAGGGGACCGAAGAAGAAATGGCCGGCGATGAGGATTACGCCCACCAGGTAGAGCGGGAACACGGGCCAGAACCCACTGATCGTGAGGTTCATAGCCAGCCCTGCCACGATCAGGAAGAGGCCGATATAAAGACGATATTTAATGAGCGTGTTGTAAAATTTCATGGCCGCAAAGATAAGGGCCACGGCGTCTTCACCCCGGGGTGATGTTGGGGTTTGTTGGCCGTTGACGGTTGACCGACCACAGACGACGGACCACGGACCGGAATCCAAAAATCACAAAATCCCGCAATCCCGCAATCCCCAAATCCCTAATACCTCAATCCCCAATACCGCAATCCTTAATACCTCTACCGTCCAAAAACTTCATAATACTTCTCCGCATGCTTCTCATAGCGCTTGATCAGCTCGATGTTCTTCTTCTCGATCTCCGTGAGGTAGGGCTCCACGTTGGTGGACACGGGCATGTACCAGGGAACGGACTCGAACACGCTCCGCATGCGCGCGCTCCTGAAGGCGTAGCCGTGGCGGGCATAGATGGAATTGCGCAGCACTTCGAGGTCGGCCAGGTAGAGGTTCTCCACGTCCTTGCTGGCGAGCAGCTGGTTGGAGGCGTTCTTCTTCAGGGCGTCTTCCGTCACCAGTTCGGCCGTTTCGTTCTTCCAGGAGTCGGAGAGGACGGTGCCGTTCAGTTCCTTAGGCAGGTTCAGTGCCGCGTCGTATTTCCAGGGGCGGGCCTTAAGGTTATAAATGCGTTTGGTTTTGGCCTTTGGCCCTTCCCAGGTGCCCTTGAGGGTTTTGCCGATGATGCTGAAGTCGAAGGCGCCGTCGGTCTTGAGGTCGCCGGGCTCGGAGGCCGTGATCTTCCACTGTTCGCCTTCTTTTTTGTAATTGCCCTTGAAGGGACGGGTGTTGCCGGCGAATACCGTGTAGCCGTTCACATGGTCGGCATCCATCGACTGGATCACGAGGGTGATCTGCTCGGGGAAGTCGCCCATGGGCCCGTCCTCCGGGGTGTTGAACCGGCCGGTGTAGAAGCCTTCGATGCCCATCTTTACTTCGGGATTAACGCCTTCGGCTGGCGGGAGCGAGGCCTTGCTCGTTTCGGTTTTGGCCGTTTCTCCGGCCTTGGCGGATTTCACCAGGGTGTCGGCGGCGTTGTTGTTGGCGCAGGAGCAGGCCAGCAGGGCCAGCGCGAGTGCGGGTAGAACGGTCTTCATGTTCGTTTCATTTTAGCGATGAGGTATTCGGCGATCAGCAGGTTGGGGATCCATCCCAGCCAGGCGATGATGCGGTAGAGGTCCATGGGATGCGGGTGGAAGAGGGGCACGAGGGCCACCTTCCAGGCGCGCAGGGTGAGGGCGGAAAGCGTGAGGGCGAAGCTCCGGTACATAAAGGCCTTGTGCGCCGAAAGGTCGCCGCTGCGGGCTTTCCGGTAGGCCTGCAGGGTACAGCCGATCCAGAGCAGGGCCAGGAGGCAGAACGAGATCCGTGAGGGCAGTCCGCCATTGGCGAAGAGCCCGATGTAGAAGCCGGAAGGCCCGCCCAGCATCAGGATGGCGCCCACATAGAGCCTGCCGTTGATGCGGTGCACCTGTGGGTACTGCCGCCGGATGGCCGGGGCAAACTGCGTGGCGCCGGCCGGCAGGGCGAGGATGGCAGTGAACACGTGGATATAAAAAGCGATGAGGTAGAAGGGAATGTTGATATAGTCCTGCTTGATGCCCAGGAAGGCGGTATCGGTGCCGGCGGGGAGGTATTGCAGCACGATCCCGAGCATGAGGAGGCTCAGGAAACCGTAGAGCAGCAGTAAGATCGTTCCGGGAGCGTGCTTCCGGAGTTGTTGAACCGGGACCATAACAGGCCGAATGTAGTGCTAAGATGGAGGATGGGCAAGGATTCCATAATGCTGAATAAAGAATAACGAACAAGGCCTGCCCGACGTAGCTTTAGCGAAAGCAGGAATAAAGAATATTGAGGATGGGGTAGTGAGCGGTAAGGTTATATAGGGATTGAATGGTGGGCAGCAGGTGGCTGCTTAAAACCGAAAAAGAGGTTCGCGGGCCGGGAATCCCGTACTTGACACTGAAGCCTTATTTTTGCTGC
>CBHWDR010000141.1:0-7322 GCA_966112575.1 uncultured Chitinophagales bacterium | reverse complement strand
AAACTGAGGCATGAAGAAATCCTTGGTGGTCCTTTGCTGTAGCATTGCGTTTCTGTCGGCCTGCGTGATGCGCAAGAGCGAGCCGATCACAGGCCGGGCGTTCCAGGCCGGTTCGGAGCGCGTGTCGAACGGGGAGCGCGTGTACATGGCGCATTGCCAGAAATGCCACCCGGCCGGTGAGGCCGGCCTGGGTCCTGCCATCCATGCCAATCCGGCGCCGGGTTTCATCAAGCGCTTCCAGATGCGGCACGGACTGGGTGCGATGCCCGGTTTCCGGCCTTCCGAGATCTCCCGGAAAGACCTGCATGATGTTTCGAAATACCTGAAGGCCTGGAAGCACTACTAACGGTGGCGGCGCCCTTGGCCCAAAATTTTTACCCATCTTTCAAAAGAGAGCTGTATGAAACCCTTACACGTGTTAAGTGGCGGTTTAGCCGGAGCGGCAGCCGTAACGCTCATTCACGAATCCGTTAAACGTTTGATCCCGCAGGCACCGCGAATGGACCTACTGGGCATGCAGGCCCTTCGAAAAGGCCTGCATAAGGCCGGCTTTGCCAGCCCCAGCGGCACAACGCTTTATGTGGCGGCAATGGCTGGCGACCTGCTGAGTAATAGCCTGTACTACAGCATGGCTGGTATCGGCAAAGAGCAGAACATCTGGGTAAGAAGTTCCCTGCTTGGATTGGCAGCCGGTTTGGGCGCCATCACCCTGCCTTCTAAAATGGGCCTCAACGAACGCTATAGCAGCCGCACGACGGCAACCCAGATCATGACCGTAGGCCTGTATGTTACCGGTGCCCTTGTGGCAACCGCAGTGATCAAGGCCCTGGGGAAAAAGAAAAAGCAAAAGCACCAGGACTGGGAATCCCGCCTGTTGACTTCGGCAATGGGATAAAAAAAATGGCCACCGCAGTGTGGCCATTTTTTTGAATCCTGCCCCTTAATTATTTCCTCTTCGCGAACCACTGGCCCAGGATGGCCAGGTAATAAGTGCGCCCTGCAGCTGCGTTGAAATACCGGCCGCCGAATCCATTAATGTCATTACCCAGGCTATAGCGCTGATCGAGCAGGTTGTCGATGCCTGCAACGAATTTCAACCGCCAGGTATCGCCTGCACGTTTCTGGTACCCGGCCTTCAGTCCCAGTACATGAAAGGACGCGGCATAGGCGGTATTCGCATCATTGAGCGGAGCGCGGTCGCTGTAGAGATAGTTGATGCTGCCGAGAAAGCCGTTTTGCGCTTCGAGGTCCAGCCCGGCCGCCACTGAATGAGGAGCGATGCCGGGAAGGGCTTTGCCCGAGTAATCGGCATTGAGCTGCCGGAACGAGCGATAGCGGAACCGGTGCCAGGTATGGCTCATCCAGAGCTGGCTGCCGCGGTAATTGGCGGAACGCGGAAAGAGGGAATAGGTCAGCCCCGACTCAATGCCGTACTGACGCGTTTTGCCCGCATTGGCAAAGAAGTCGCCGCCGCCGGCGTCGCGGCGCTGGACGATCGTATTTTCCAGGGCGAACCGAAAAGCATTGACGTCCACGCTCAGCCGGTTGAAGAACCGGCCTTTGATGCCCAGGTCTGTATTGATGCCCTCTTCCGGGTCCAATTCGAAGTTGATGCTTCCGCCCGTGGGCAGCAGCTCGGCCGTCGTGGGCGGCGAGAACCCGCGCGCCAGGCCGGAATAGAGGGTCAGGGAATTTTGCGGTTTCAAAATTTTGTACGAAAGGACGAGGCGGGGCGCAAGTTCGTTCTCGAACGTGCGGGTTCTTCGGCCCGCCGTACCGGGCTGGAAGCGCTGGAAGGCCACGCGCAGGCGATTCAGGCTGGCGCCGGCAAGAACCTGCCAATGCGGTCCAAGGTCGAGCGTGAGCTGCGTAAAGAGGAAGCCGAGCCGGTTGTTGATCTCATCCCGCGATTGCAGCGAGTCGGGGTTCCCGCCAAGGTTTTTGTGTATACTCACCGAGGTCAGTCCTTCCTGGTATTCGAAGCCCGTGACCCATTGCAGGTTTACCGGGTTGAAGAGCCGTTCGAAAGTAAATTGCGATCGTCCTCCGAAGTGCGGTTCCGAGCTCTTTCCGTAGTTGCGCACCGTCGGGTTGCGCAGGTCGGTGAACATGCCATAAAGCGTTGTGCGGTTCTTCCAGGCGGGGGACCAGCGTTGCTCATAGGAAGCACCGGTAAGAACGCTCCGCTGCCGGATGGAGGCCCTCGCTTCCTCGGCACCGGGAAAGCCGAAGCCGCCCGGGCGCGCTCCCCTGGGGTTATTGCGGTATTCGGCTTCGGTGAGCGCCCCCGGGGTTTCATAAAACAGGTCGCTGTAAAGAAACGTGGTTCGCAGGGTCTGCTGTTCGCCGACCTGGTAACGCCCCGACCAGCTCAGTACATCACGGCGGAGCGCCGACTGCTTGCGGTAGCCTTCACTTTGCTGGTGCTGAAAACCCACGCGGTTCAGTGCCGCATCGGTGCCGATAGTGGCGGAAACATAGGCATTATGCAACCCGTAGCTCCCGCCGGCATATTCGGCGAAGACCCCCGGCGCTTCGTTCCTGCCCAGGCTTTCGATGAGCATCACGCCGCCGGTACCTGCTCCATACAGGCTGCTGCCCGGTCCCTTGATGATCTCGAGCGTGTTGAAATTGTAATATCCAAGTTGATTGAGATAGGTATGTCCCCCCGGGTCGGTGAAAGGAAGGTCGTTGAAGTACACCTTCACATTGCGCACGCCGAAGGGCGACCGTAACGCGCTGCCACGGATGTTGATGCGGTAAGAGCCCGGAGAGCGTTCTTCCATACGAACGCCGGGAATGGTATTGACGGCCTGTACGATCGAAACGGGTGCAAAGCGGTTGAGCGTGGCCCGGGAAACGAGGCCAAGGGCTGCGGGTACGTCATCCAGCCGGCGGTTCTGTTCAAATGCGCGGATGGTCAGGTTGGGGAGCGTATCCGTTTCCTGTGCATGAGCCGCCGGTACGGCAGCCAACAAGAGGAAGGAGAGGAGCCGGTAGTTTTGGAGTGGCATAATAATCGTTACATAAAAATAGGACCATTAAAAACGAGAATTATGTCAGGACGTGGAGATAACAACAAAGCAGGCAGCGCCGGACGTGGCGGTTCCAACCAGAGCAACCAGCCCATGAGTGGCGGCCAGCCCGAACCGAAGAGCAATCATAATAAGAACCGGTCGGGAGGCCAGGCTTCCACACCGCAGCCGAAGAAGGGAGACCAGGATTCGAACCGCAACACCAGCACCGACCGGGAGCGCGCAGGAAACAGCTAGGCAATTTCGCCGATCTCCAGAAAAGGCTTAATCCGATTGCATCGTTGAAATTCGTAACGATATCCGACACCCATTCGCGACACGGGTCCCTTCACTTGCCGAAGGGGGACGTGCTGCTGCATGCAGGTGATGTCTCGTACCGGGGTAAGAAAGAGGAGATCGTGCAATTCCTGGACTGGTTCTCGAAGCAACCCTTCGAGCACAAGGTCTTCATTGCGGGCAATCATGATTTTTACCTGGAGAAGCTGAAGCCGGCAGAGCTTGAAGCCCTGATACCGGAGGGCATCACCTACCTCAATGATTCAGGGATCACGATCGGCGGCATCTCGATCTGGGGATCGCCGGTCACGCCCTGGTTTCACAACTGGGCCTTCAACCGGCACCGCGGGCCTTCGATCCGGAAGCATTGGGAAAAGATCCCGCCTGGTCAGGATATCATCATGACGCACGGGCCGGTCTATGGCTTCCTCGATACACTTCCAAGTGAGGATCATGTGGGTTGCCAGGACCTGCTCCGAACCGTTTTGACCCTTCGGCCACAAGTCCATATCTGCGGGCATATCCATGATGCCTACGGCGGCATCAAAAGGCTGGGTATCCGCTTCATTAACGCCAGCGTGGTCAACGACCTGTATGAACTCGCGCATCAGCCGATCGTATTCGACCTTTCACCCGCAATCAAGGATTAAGCTTCGATCACAAACCCAATACCTGTTTCAGTCGCGAATAGCCGGCACGGCTCACCGGCAGTCGGGCGCCGTTGCGCAGGATCGCCAGGTGGTTCTCTTTCTCATAAGGATCGATGCGGGTGATCTCCTGCACGTGAATGATGTAGGAACGATGGATGCGCACGAATGCATCATCGGGCAGTGTCTGCTCGAAAAAAGCCATGGTTTTGTTCTTCAGGAAACTCCCCTCCGAAGTATGGATCTTCACGTAATCGTCGCTGGATTCGAGGTAGAGGATCTGTGCAAGGGGGATGATCTTGATCTTGCCGCCCGTGCGCACCACGATGCGTTCCTGCTGGGCAGGGCCGGTCGCTGCCGATTGCAGCAGCTCGGCTACGTTGGTTTTTGGCAGGGCCGAACCCCGGAACTTCTCCAGCGCCTTGTCGAAGCGGTCCTGTGAAAAAGGCTTGAGAAGATAGTCCACTGCATGAGTCTCGAAGGCACGGATCGCGTACTCATCGAAGGCTGTGGTGAAGATCACGGCCGGAGGCTGCTCGATGAGCTCCAGCATTTCAAAGCCGTTGATCTTGGGCATCTGGATGTCGAGGAAGATGAGGTCGGGCTTCAGGCTGTTGATGGCTTTTACACCTTCAAACCCGTCGCTGCACTCGCCCACGATCTCCATGTCGGGGTGCGCCTGCAGGTGTTCGATCACGAGAGAGCGGGCGAGGGGTTCATCATCGATGATGAGGATGCGCGTCATTCGGTTGCGGGATTTTTATTCGGGTAATAAAATGGTGATCGCGGGTTTCGGTGCGCAGCAGGTCGTGGCGGGCGAAGAGCAGGTAGAGCCGGCGCTCTACCGAGTTCAGTCCGAAGCCGGTGCCTTTGCGCGGTGTGCTGGTTTCAGGGTCAAACGGATTAGTGACCTCGAGCAGGAGGTCAGCGCCTTCCTTCCGCGCTTCAAGCCGGATCGTGATGATACCGGTGGTATCGTATAGTCCGAATTTGATCGCATTCTCCATCACCGGCTGCAGGAGCATTCCGGGCAGCCGTACCGAGCCCGGGGGCGTTTCATCCAGGATCTCGGTGGTCAGCCGGTGACCGAAGCGCAGTTTTTCGATCTCGAGGTAGAGGTGAAGGTGCTGCAGTTCTTCATCGAGGCTCACCCATTGCTGGTCGTCGCGGCGCAGGGTGCCGCGGAGGAAATCTGAAAGTTGCTGGATCATGGTCCGGGCTTTCTGCGGCTGTGATCCGATGAGGGCATTGATGGAATTGAGGCTGTTGAAGAGGAAATGCGGTTGCAGCTGCTGGCGCAGCTTGAACAGCTCTGCTTCTTTCGAAAGCCGCTCGGCCTCTGCTTTTCGCTCTTCCATCAGCTGCTGGTCGCGCGAGGTGTACCAGAGCAGCGACACGAGCGCTCCGCAGCTGGTGATCAGGAAAGCCGTACCCGAACGGATGAGCGCCGAAGCGGAGAAAAAAGAATCATAACCCGGCGTGTCTTTAAGCAGGAACATCAGGATCGCCCGGCTGATGAGCAGCCAGACGATGGTCAGGGCAATGGAGAGCGCGATCACGAAGCCCACGCGGCTGCTCCTGGGAATGTAAAACCGAAGGATGGTGGAAACGAGAAGCAGGGACAACGCGAGCAGGCTATTGGTTACGCTGCTGTCGATCAATGCCGGCGACCAGCCGAACCCGAACTGATGCAGGGCATAGGTATGCAATACCGACCAGGCCAGCAGGCCGGCGATCAGCGTGGTGCGAAAACGAACAGGGTTCAGTGCGGGTGCGCTCATGCGATGCATATGGATGGTTCGACCCGCTGGCGAAGCTGCTCCGCCTTGCGGTAGACGAAGCGAAGGTAGCTTTCTTCATCGTCGGCTTCTTCGATGCGCGAACAGATCTCCGCGCCGTCCACCCGCTCGTCCAGCGGATAGAGTTCGATCACGGCAATGAAGGTCCAGTGAACGGGCTGCTGACGGGAGTTGATGAAGCAGTCGGCTTCCTGTTCGCCGACCGCTTCGGCCTTCTTGCGCGCCGCCGTTTCGGTGTCGGCCTGAATGAGGCGAAACTGCTGGTCGAACTGCGGCGTGTGACGGCCTTCGCCGCAGCGGATCTGGTAAACCAGTTTGGTGAGGAACCACATGGTAATTGTATTAGAATGAAATCATGGTCAGAAGGAGCGGATCTCGATGCCACCGAAAAAAGCGGTGCCTTCGAGAATGAGCACTTTGCCCGGGTCCATCTGAATGCCGGAGATCTGGCGCTTGTCGTCCACGCCGCCGAAGATGGCCGTGATCTCGCTTTGCACATCCCAGCTCGAAGGCACGATCAGCTTGGCGCCACCCATCACACAGGTCACATCCATGCGCACCTGCCCGGTGAAGTCGGCCTGGCTCAGGTCGATCTCCGCGCCACCCATCACCGCCGTCACTTCTCCACCCCTGAAATTCTTGCTCAGGTAGATCTTTTTTACGCCGCCGAATACGGAGGTGACATCCACAACATCCCTTCGGTCGGTATAGGCCGGGCCATCATCAGAAGTCACCCGCTCTTCGCGATTGTCCGCAACTGCGGGCGCCCCGGGCCCGCAGTTGCGCCATTGCCGCCGGCGCGGTCGGAGAATGAACGCCAGGCCGACGCAGATGATGATCACGGGTGCGGTGAACTTCTCCAGCCGTAGGTCGGGGTTGAGATCGCGGGCTACGAGGAAGGCGCCGAAGAGGAGGGCGAAGGCCCAGAAGCCGCCATGGAAACGGTTGCGGATGGCCGAGAAGATACCGACGAGGATCAGGAGAATACCCCAGGAAAGGAGCCAGGGCGGGAAAGCGACCAATCCTGCTCGATGGATGATCAGGACGGCGCCGATGAGCAGCAGGAACATCCCGGTGAATCGGCGGCCGCGGTTGCGGCGCTCGTCCCATTGGCCCCAGCGTTCCTGTATGCGTTGTTCGAATCGTTCGTTGTTCATGGTTCGTTACTTTACAGCAAAGAAACAGCGGCCTGCGCCCCGGGTCAAGCTGCAACCGGAGGGATACGGGCGATTTGCCGGTGAACGCCCGGAGCAGGTCGGTAAATGACGAAGGGATACGCCGTTTACCGTTAATTTCACCGCTCGAACCAACACCATGCACGAGCTCCTGTTCCAGAAATTTGATGAGAAGGTCCAACTGACGGCCGAGGAGAAGGCGATCTGCCGTTCCTTTTTTCTTCCCAAGAAACTCCGCCGCAAACAATACCTCCTGCAGGAGGGCGATCCCTGCAAGTATGTGGCTTTCGTGGAGAAGGGCATGCTGCGTTCCTATTCGATCGATGACAAAGGGGGAGAGCACATCATCCAGTTTGCCATGGAGAACTGGTGGATCTCCGACTACCCCGC
>CBHWDR010000140.1:0-7327 GCA_966112575.1 uncultured Chitinophagales bacterium | reverse complement strand
CCAACGCTAAGGCCGCGAAGGTGGGCGCTGGCGCCCACGGAATACAAGTGCTTCCAGGCTAAAAGCACACCTCTCCTTCATTAAGCAGGATGCGATACTTCCCGCCTAGGCGGGAACCCCTTTGCGTCCCTCCGCGCTCAGGGTGATACACAGAGGAAAAGGTCAACCTCCCCGAAAGCCTCTACTTCTTTAGGCGACCGGAACATAAGTCTTTGCGTTTTGCTTCGCTTCGGTCGAAAGGACGCTCGCAATGACGTGTGCAAGGACGCTCGCAAAATAAGATCCGTGTAAATCTGTTCAATCCGTTATATCCGTGTTCCTTCTCTTGCTTCGCTCCGCCGGCAAGGACGCCTTTCGAAAGTAGAAGCCGCCAAAGGCAGCCATAACAACCGTGGTCCGTCGTCGGTTAGCGATCTTCTACCATTTCACCAGCAAGCCCGCACCTACCAGTGATTTCAACTGTACGGCCGCCGACTTCCGGTCCTTGCCGAAGAGTCGCACGTCATCATCGTAGATCAGGTCTACGTTCCAGGTGGCGGAGAGGTAGCGCGAGATTTTCACCGACAGGATATTGGTGAAAAAGACATCGATGCGCTCCGGGTTGTTCTTGTAATTGGAGAAGAGATCGAGGCGGCCTTTATAGCCGACGATCTTGTTGAACTGCTTCAGGTAGCTGGCCGTTGCGAATGCGCCGATCTCGTTGCGAACGTGCTTGCCCGAATCCACACCATAAAGCCCGCGGGCCGACAGGCTGTCGTCCTTGACGATCACCCATCGGGAAGTAGCCGGCGAGAGGAAGAGCGAGAACTCTTTGTTCGGTTTGAAGTCCATGCCCGCGCTGAGCAGGATGTAGGCGGGCGAGAGGAAGGCCGACGAGAAGGTGCGAACGTTGTCTTCATACGTATAGCCCTTCAGCATCTGCGAACGGAAATTCAGCAGCCCCGCCACGTTCCAGTTCCTGCTCACCGAATACCCATACTTGCTCAGCAGGTCAAGGCGGTCGTCGTTCTTGCGGCTGCCCAGCGAAGTGGTGCGCAGGTAGCCGAGGTTGAAGTCGAAGGTGTTGTCCCAGTTATGGCGGTCCTTCTTGTAGAATGCATAGAGGGAAACGATGCTGTTGAGCGAAAGCGAGAAATCATCCCCACCCGCAGCCCAGTTGTTGAGCGAGCCCTGGGACAGATTGAGGTTGAACAATCCGCCCTTGCGCCAGCTACGGTTCAGCGTATCCTCTTCCTTTTTGATCATTTTCTCCGATTCGGAACGGAGTTCTTTGACGGTCTTGTCCTGGGCCAGGCAGAAAGCCGAGAGGAAGAGGCAAAGCAGGGCAAGGGGGAGTCGAAGTCGGTTCTGGTGCATGGGGTGTTTTGTAGGACAAAATTAACCCGTAACCCATGTCCCGACCCCGCGTTTTTCTTCATTTGTGTACTAGCTACACTTTATTATCTTCGTTCAAACTCATCCTCATGCGATTGCTCTCTTCCCTGCTCTTTGGCGGACTGATCGTTTTCAGTTCCTGCGGCAACAACACCACTGCGGTGCAAAGTGCCAGCAACACCAATGATTCTACGGCCAATGTCGACACGGCTCGCGCCGGTGGCCATCCCTCCTGGATCCTCCAGGGCAATATCTACGAAGTGAATGTGCGGCAGTACACGCCCGAAGGCACGTTCAAGGCCTTCGCTACCCACCTCGACCGGCTGAAGGACATGGGAGTGCAAACCCTCTGGTTCATGCCGATCAACCCCATCTCGAAAAAAGATCGAAAAGGGCCGATGGGCAGCTATTATGCGGTTTCCAGCTATGTTGATGTCAATCCCGAATTCGGCACGCTCGACGAATGGAAGCAGCTGGTAAAGACCGCGCACGACAAGGGCATGAAGGTGATCATCGACTGGGTGCCCAACCATACGGGCGCCGATCATACCTGGCTCACGTCCCATCCTGATTTTTACGTGATCGATCCGAAGACAAAGCAGCCGGTGGCGCCCTTCGACTGGACCGATGTGCGCAAACTCAATTATGCCAATCCCCAGGTGGCCGACAGCATGATCGCCGCCATGAAGTTCTGGGTGCGCGAAACCGATATCGACGGCTTCCGTTGCGATGTGGCCGGTGAAGTGCCGGATGCGTTTTGGACCCGCGCCATCGGCGAGCTGAAGTCGATGAAAAATCTTTTCATGCTGGCCGAGAGCGATAAGCCTTCCATGCACCGCGATGGGTTTGATGCTTCCTATGCCTGGCCCGAATTCCATAAGCTGAAAGATGTAGCCAGCGGCAAGAGCCCGGCATCGGCGATCGACACCTTACTGAAGATGGTGAACGACAGCTTCCCCGCCAATGCCCTGCTGATGTATTTCACGTCGAACCACGACGAGAACAGCTGGAACGGTGCCGACTGGAAGACCATGCCCGGCGAGTCGCATGCCCCTTTCGCGGTGCTCACGCAAACCATGCATCGCTCCGTGCCCCTGATCTACAGCGGTCAGGAGGAGCCCTTCCTCGATTCGATCCGCTTCTTCTATAAAGACACGATCACGTTCGGAAAATTCCAGCGCGCCAATTTCTACAAGACCCTGCTGAACCTGCGGAAGAACAACCCGGCCCTCGCTGCCGATGCTTCGTTCCGGAAGCTGCAGACCAACAACGATGCGGCCCTCTATGCATTCGAGCGCGAAAAAGCAGGCCGCAAGGTGCTGGTGGTGCTCAACCTCAGCAAGGATGCACAGGAATTCACCTGGAAGACCCAGCCCTCGCAAAAAGAGTGGATGAACGTCTTCGGCGGCGTTCGTGAGCCGGTAGACAAAGGCTATGGCATCCAGCCCTGGGGCTATGTGGTGTATACCGACAAGTGAGACGTGAAACGTGAAACGGCAACCTGCCAGTTAAAATTAGAGGCCAGTCCATAAGGAGTGGCCTCTTGTTTTTACAATGGCTACTTGTCTCCTGTCTTCTTTCTGCCATCTCCTGCCTCTTCGCTCCTGTCTCACATCTCACGTCTCACGTCTGACGTCTATATTTGCCCCATGTCGATTATTGATTTTCTCGACCCGGTCAACCTGAGCGAGATCTCGCTGGATGCGGGATACAAAGAAGGGCAGATCGGGAGTGTGATCCCGGTATATGAAGATGAGTTTCCCGACCTGGATGCGGCCGACCTTGTGTTCCTCGGGTGCACTGAGCAGCGCGGCGCCGCCCTGATCCAGCCGGGCACAGCCGCCAATGCCATCCGCCATGAATTTTTCAGCCTTTACCGTTGGCATACCGACATCCGGATGGCCGATATCGGCAATATCAAAACCGGCAAGTCGCTCAACGATACTTATGCAGCCATGAAGATGGTGCTCCACGAGTTGGTGCTCGCCGGAAAGACGGTGGTCATCCTCGGCGGCACGCACGACCTCATGCTCCCGCAGTACTATGCGTTTGCCGACGACAAGCGGCAGATCGAAGCGGTAGGCATCGATGCGGTGGTGGACATCAATATCGACTCACCTTTCCGCGCCGATAATTTCCTTATGGAACTGCTTACTGCGGAGCCCAACTACATGCGGCACTATAACCACATCGGCTTCCAGAGCTATTTCGTGCATCCGCGCATGCTGGAGACCATGGACAAGCTGCGCTTCGACTGCTTTCGTGTAGGCAGTGTAAAAGAGCACATCGAGGAGATGGAGCCGGTGATCCGCAACTGCCATATTCTCTCTTTCGACATTGCCGTGATGGCCCGTGCCTTCGCGCCCGCCAATCACCTGACGCCCAATGGCCTCAACGGAGAAGAAGCCTGTACGCTGATGCAGTATGCAGGCATGAGTCCGACCATGCAGCTCCTTGGCATCTATGGCTATCGCCCGGAGAAGGATGTGGAGCTGCTCACTGCCAAGCAGATCGCCCATATGCTCTGGTACCTCATGGATGGTCGCAGCCGCGGCAGCCGCGAGGCCCTGATCGATGAACGCGAGAGCTTCAATGAATTCCACACGGCCTTCGCCGAAGTGGAGACCGTGTTTCTCCAAAGCAAGAAGACGGGCCGCTGGTGGATGCAGCTCCCCGATAAGAAATTCATTGCCTGTTCGTACAAGGACTACCTGCTCGCTTCTTCGAACGAGATCCCCGAGCGCTGGCTGCGGGCGCAGGAGCGGATCTAGGAGTGTTCCAAGGTTTAAAAGTTCAAGAGTTCGAGAGTTGGGTACGCGAGCTCGGTCAACGGTCAACGGTTAACGGTCAACCGATTCCTCCTACCTTTAGCCTACATCATCACCATGAACCGTTTTCTCCTTCCTGCTTTCTGCTCTCTGCTTCTTGCCACCGCCTGCTCACCCGCAAAGCGCATTGGCAAAGTTGCCGGGCGTGAGGTGCTTTCCGCACCCGCGTTGCGCAACGCGCATGTGGGCATTTCCATTTTCGAGCCGGCTACGGGCAAGACCTGGTACGACCACCAGGGCGACCGCTATTTTGTGCCTGCGAGTAATACGAAGATCCCGACCTGCTATGCTGCGATGAAGTATTTGGGGGATAGCCTGGTGGGGCTGCGGTACGAGCAGAATGAGATGCTGGTGATCCAGCCTACCGGTGATCCCACTTTCCTGCATCCTGAGTTCTTGTCGCAACCGGTGTTCGCATTTCTGCGGGGGCAGAGCAAGCCTGTTTATTATCATCCCACCAGCGGTGAACAGGGCTGGGGCAGCGGTTGGGCATGGAATGACTATGATCAGAGCTATATGGCCGAACGAAGCCTGATGCCGATGTACGGCAATGTGATGCGGATTCGGAAAGGACGGGCAAATGCAGTTTCAGCAGATTCGATTCCCCCATTCGAAATCGAGATCCGGCCGGCATTTTTTGCAAACGAACAGGTAGTGACCAATACGGGATGGACGGCGGGCGGCGGTATCTCCGTGGACCGGTCACTCGCCGGTAATTTGCTGACGATCACCCCGGGAAGCGCAGCCTCGGTGGAAATGCCGTTTACGTCCATACCAACGATCATCACCCGGCTCCTGGCCGACACCCTCAAAAAAGAAGTGGTTTCATTGGGAACAGCGAATAGGAAGCTGGCCAACTCCATCCACTCCCAACCCACCGACTCCTTACTCAAACCCATGATGCACCGGAGCGATAATTTTTTCGCGGAGCAGAGCCTGCTCATGGTGAGCAACGAACGCCTGGGCATCATGAACGATGCACGCATCATCGATACCATCCTCAAGACCGACTTTGCAGATCTGCCCCAGAAGCCGCGCTGGGTGGACGGTTCGGGCCTCAGCCGCTACAATCTTTTTTCGCCTCGCGACTTCGTGGCCATCCTGAATAAGATGCGCACCGAATTTGGCATGGAGCGGATCAAGACCGTGTTTGCCACCGGCAACGAAGGCACCCTGCGCAACTACTATGTAAAAGAAGAAGGATATCTCTTCGCTAAAACCGGTACGCTTTCCGGCGTGGTGGCCATCAGTGGTTATTTATATACGAAAAAGGACAAGCTCCTGATTTTTTCCGTCCTGGTCAACAACCACAATGCCTCGGCCACCGAGGTGCGCAGGGCAGTGGAGCGGCTGATCGAAGGCATCCGGGAGCAGTATTAACCAAAATATTTATCCATCTACCCAACCTTCTTTCGGTCATCGGGCGTACCTCTTCTCAAACCACTCCTTATGACCCGATTGACCCGGTTATGGACCTTACTCGCATTCACCCTTTTCTTCGTTGCCTGCCAGCGTGAAGTTTCCTTCAACGAAACCGGCGGCGGCACCTCCGACATCAGCCCCCTTCCCGACCCGATCACCACCGCCCTCCAGGGCAATGTGTTCGATGAGAATGGCCAGCCGGCTTCGGGCGTTATGATACACGTGGGCAGCCAGATGGCGACCACCGATTCCCGCGGTTATTTCCGCCTGCTCAATGCTTCGTTGGATAAGAAAGTTTCGCTGGTAACGGCAGAGAAATCCGGTTACTTCAAAGCGTATCGCACGTTTGCCGCCACCTCCGGCGCCAACCATATCGAGATCAAGCTGAAAAAGCGCAACCTCGCCGGCACGATCGATGCCGCCGCCGGTGGTGAAGTGTCCTTCGACGGCGCCAGCAAAGTGGCCCTTCCCGCCAATGGTGTGGTCGTGGCTGCAACAAATGCCGCCTACACCGGTCAGGTGAAGGTTTATGCCGCATATATCGATCCCAGCGCCAACGATATCTACCAGACCGTACCCGGCTCCTTCCAGGCCAACAATACCAATGGCCAGCGCGTACTCCTTACTTCATATGGCATGGTGGCCGTAGAGCTCGAAGGCGCTTCCGGCGAAAAGCTCCAAGTCAAAAGCGGTACCGAGGCCACGCTCACCACGGCGATCCCCGCTGCGGCCATGGCCACGGCGCCCAACAGCATCCCGCTCTGGTACGTGGATGAAGCGACCGGCATCTGGAAGGAAGAAGGCTCGGCCCTGAAGAACGGCAGCGTTTACGTAGGCAAGGTGAAGCACTTTACCTACTGGAACTGCGATATCCAGGGACCCACCGTCATGCTTTCCCTGACGCTGAAGACAACGGACGGCGCACCGCTGGTTAATGCGCATGTATCGGTGATCCGTGCCAATTCACAGTGGGGCGCTTCGGCTCACGGCTTCACCGATTCCCTGGGCCAGGTCAACGGACCGATCCCGGCTAACGAAGCCCTGGTACTTCGCGTGCTCGACCCCTGCGGCAACGTGGCCTACTCGCAGAACATCGGGCCCTATAGCAACAGCACCAACTTGGGTGTGATCACCATCAACAATGCCACAGCACCCTCCCTGCTCCAGGTCACCGGTACGCTCCTCGACTGCAACGGCCAGCCGGTCACTTCGGGCTATGCCATCGTCTGGTCCGGCTACAATGTGCGCTATGCCTCGGTGAACAGCAGTGGCCAGTTCTCCGTCAGCTACCTCACCTGCAATACCATTACCAGCGTCAGCGTGATGGGTGTGAATGTGACCAGCCAGCAACAAAGCGGGCAGTCGACCTTCAACGTGTCGGCGCCGACCACCAACGTGGGTACGATCACCGCCTGCGGCACTTCTTCATCCGAATACCTCAACTATACCCTCGACGGTACCGCACAGGGTTATACTTCAGCAGCCGGCGACTCGCTGATGGCCAACAGCTCGGTGCAGGGCACGGTGGCAACGGCCTATATCGGTGGCGGCAGCATGTCAACTACCACCAACTCTTCGGTTTACCTAACCAGCAACGCCAATGCGGCCGGAACCTTCCCGGTCATCAATATCTCGGTGGGCCAGCTGACCCAGAACACGGTGCTCGCGCCCGTCAACATCGGGTACACCAGCTGGCCCACGGC
>CBHWDR010000139.1:0-7338 GCA_966112575.1 uncultured Chitinophagales bacterium | reverse complement strand
CCCTAATACCCTAATACCCTAATACCCTAATACCCTAATACCCTAATACCCTAATACCCTCGTCCGCCGAAGCCTCGACGTAGGCGGGCTTCATCATTCCTTGTTCCTTGTTCTATACTCTTTATTGAATCTTCTCCCCGATCTTCTTCGTCCGCACCGTGATCTGCTTCCAGAGGCTTTTGCCGGTGGGGACGATGAGGCGGCGGCTCGTAAGGTAGCTCACCACGCGGTGCTCGAGCCAGTGATGCAGGGGCAGGAGGAGGGCGATCAGCACGATCTTGATGGCCAGCACCGGCAGGGGCTCGCCATGGGTGAGGTGATGGATCTTGGTATCGGCAAGCAGGATGATGAACTCGAAGAAGAGGATGAAGGCAAAGAAGCCGAGGATCTTGATCATGTTTTCCGAAACCCGGAAAGCGCCGAGCAGGACCAGGATCGTGAACACCAGGGCAATACCGATGGCGATGCCGGTGTACTGCACCGTATGCTTGCGCTCGAGGGCCGCCTCCGCTTCACGCTTCAGCCGCTCGTCGCGCTGCTCGTTGTTGAGCATCTCCATCTGCAACAGGTCGCGCTCGTCGCCCAGTTTTTCCAGGCTGTCCTTCAGCTGATGATAGCGGCCGCCATAGGTATGCGCCAACGAATAGTTGCCCAGCTGCGTGTACACCGTATCCAGGTTGGCATAGATCCGCTGCCGCGACTCGAGGTCGCCGAGACTGTCGGCTACGGCTAAGGCCCGGTTGTAGTAGCCCAGTGCCCGCTCCGTTTGATTCGTCTCCCGGTAATAATCGCCATAGAGCGTGAGAAAGGAGAACTTCTGGCTGGCGGTGGTTTTCGTGAGGAAGCCCGGCTCGGCAAGCGCGAGGTACTTCCCCGCCGAATCATAATTCTTCAGCTTGAAGTAGATCACACCGTAGGCCTGGTCGATCACATGGGCCATCCCGAAATTCCGGATGAAGCTGCGCAGGTCACTGCGCGCGTTGAAGAATTCGAGTGCCTTCTGCGGCTGGCTCGATTGGATATAGGTGCGCAGCAGCCCGTTGTATCCCTGCATCTTCAAAGGGCCGAAGCTCAGGGAGTCCGACTTGCGGATCGACTGATCATAGCAATAGGCAGCCATCGAATAGTCTTTCTTCTTCAGGTAGAGATTGCCCATGAGGAAATAGTCCGTCACCTCCTGGTACTGGCGGTTCTCGATCTTTGTCAGCTTGAGCTCATCGCCCGCCTTGCGGATGAAATCAATGGCTTTGTCGTAAGAACGAACGTCGGCATAGAACTGCGAAAGGATCACGTAGCAGTCGCGCAGGAGCGCATGGTTCTTTCCTTCTTCTGCAATGCGCAGCGCGTTGAAATAACTGCGCAGCGCGAGGATCCGCTCGTTCTTTGCCTGGTAGATGCTGCCGAAACAATACTGGCAGGCGGCCTTAAGGCTGTCGTTATCGAGGCCCGAAGCGATCGTGGTGGCCTGGGTGGTGAGCGAAAGGGCCTTGTCTAGCTGGGGCACCTGGCTGTAGGCGATGCTCAGGCGCAAGAGGGCTTCGGCCTCCTGCTTCTCCATCCGCTTCTCATTGCGCGCAAGGTCGAGGGCGCGCTGATAATATTCGATCGACTTCTGGATCCATTGCCGGTTGATGCCAACGTAGAGATACCGCGTTCCGTTCAGCATCAGCGCATCGAACATGAGCGCGCGGTCGCGGGTCAGCTCCGCTTCCTGGATGGCCTGCTCGCCGTAGCGGTCCGACTCGGGCATATTGGTATTCACATAGACCTGGGAGATAAGGCCCATCAGGTGGATGCGGTCCTTTGGTGTTTTGGTCTTGGCCAGGTTGGCCTTCATCGTATCCACCACCGCCATATTGAACTGGGCAGAAGCATAAAAGCCCGCGGTAGCGAGGATCAGGGTTAGCAGCAAACGCTTCATGAGCAGCAGGTTTGCCGACAATATACAGAAAAGAAAATATGCATCGCGGGATAATGGAGCTCCCACAACCACCGGCTATTTCCAGCGCAGGGTCTGGATGAGGTGCTCGATGTCCTGCCGGAGAAATTCATTCACCGGCCGGAGTGAGTCGGCATTGGGCGTGGCCGAGAAATAAAGCGCGCCCCGCAGCCAATGCTTCACCGAGTCGGTGGCATAGAACTGGAAGGTAGTGGCCGCATTCCCCTTCAGCGTGGTGATCACCCCGCTCACCCCATTGGCTGTCCGGTATTCATTGTGATCGATCCCCGAAGCCTTGATCGTATGCTGCTTGTAGGAGAGCTCGTAATAATCACGGATCAGCGAGTCGAACTTGTTTTGGCTCACGTCTTTGTAGCTCAGGTGCACCCGCCCGTTGAATTGGGGGAAGTCGACGTTGATCCAGTATGGGTTCTCGGCCTTTTCCTCAAAGAACAGCGAGTCCTGGATGATGGTGCCGTAAGCAGGATAGTCGAAGGAATAGGGAAAGTTCGCCTGTTGGAAATTACGGTAGGCCTTCTTCGGCAGCTCGATCTGGTAATAGCCGCGGGGCTTGGGCGTGTATTCGCTGTTGCAGCCCGTAAGCAGGAAAGTGGAAACAAAGAGAAACGCGAAAAACTTAACCATCGATGCGGCTTTGATTGATGTAGATGCGAACGGATTTCAGGCGGTTGCGCTCGGTTTCCAGCACGGTGAAATCGAAATCGCCGGAGGCCACCGTCTCGTTCACTGCGGGGAAGGCGCCCGCGATCTCCAGCACCAGGCCACCGAGGGAATCGCTCTCTCCCTTGACAGCATCGAATGTATCGATGGGAAGGCGCATATACCGGCACAGGTCGTAAAGCATGATCTTGGCATCGGCCACCCAGGTGTTCTCATCCACCTGGCGAACGGCATTCTCTTCCTCATCGAATTCATCCTTGATATCACCGATGATCTCCTCGAGGATGTCTTCCATCGTTACGATACCGCTGGTACCTCCAAATTCATCCACCACAATGGCGAAATGCACCCGCTTGGCCTGAAACTCCTTCAGCAGGTCCTTGATCAGCTTTCCCTCGGGTACGAAGAGCGTGGGTCGGATCAGTCCGTGCCAGTCGAACTCCGTTTCCTGGATATGGGGAATAAGGTCCTTCGTGTTCAGGATGCCCACCACTTCATCCATGCTGCCGCGGTAAACGGGCAGGCGGGAATAGTGCAGGTCCTCCACCTTGCCGATGAGCTCGCGGATGGTCGTATTGTACTCCACACCGTTCACATCGAGGCGGAACTTCATGATCTGCTTGACCGAGATATTCGAAAACTTCACGATCCCCTTGAGGATATTCTTCTCTTCGATGGAGGTCTGCACGTTGTTGATCTCGATGGCGTCATCGAGCTCCTTCATGCTGGCCGCTTCCGATTCGTTGGCACCCGAGGTCTCGGAGATCTGGTCGGCGATGGCCACCATGCGCAGGCTGATCTTGCGCAGCAGGAGATGCAGGGCTTCCACCACCGCGGATACCGAATAGGCGAACCGAAGCGTATTCTGTGCCGCCCATACCTTGGGCAGGATCTTGCCAACGAAGACGATCACAAACGCGATGATCAGGATCTTGATCAGGATGTTGGCGTTGATCGGTATGATCCAGTCGAACACCGGGATATGGAGCACGCGGGAGAGCAGGAAGTTGGAAAGGATGATGATGCTGATGTTGAATACGCCGCCGGCGATCATGAGGGAGGCGTAAACGGCCTTGCGCTCGTCGAGCAGGTTGGTGATCCGCCTCGCTGCCGCATGCTGCTTGGTCTTGAGCATGTTCAGGTCCTTGTTCTGCAGGGAAAAAAGGGCTACTTCGGCGCCCGAGGTGATAAAGCTTAGCAGGAGCAGGATGAACAGGGAGGCAAAGAGAAAGATCCAGCTGTTCGGTGAAGCCGACAACAGGATATGGCTGAGGTGAATGTCGGACGGGTGATCCATTCGGATGATTTGGTGAACGATCTCGGCTCTGATCAATCAAAGCCGAAGGAAAAAGGCAGGTCGTTTCTGGCCTGCCCTCTATGCGGTAAAAATAACTGGATTCCGGTCAATATTCCAAATCCGAAGGGTCGCCAACGGGCGGCGTATCGGGAGAGTTGAAACCCTCGATCCCCGAGTCGTGATGCCCGCCCCCGGAGTTGTCGTGGCGCTTGTCGAGCATGATGAGGTTATCCCCTACTACTTCGGTGGCGAACTTGCGGTTGCCCTCCTTGTCTTCCCAGCTCCGGGTACGGAGACGGCCTTCGATATACACCAAGCTGCCTTTGTGGAGGTATTTCTGCGCCAGCTCGGCCAGCCCCCTCCAGAGCACCACGGTATGCCACTCGGTTTGCGAGATCAGCTTGCCCGACCGGTCTTTAAAGGTTTCTGTTGTTGCCAGCGGGAACTTGGCTACTGCGATATTTCCTTCCAGGAACTGCACATCAGGATCCTTGCCCAAATTGCCAATGAGCATAACTCGGTTAACGCCTCTCATACAATCTTGATTTATCGGTTCAATCGTCTAACGCTGCCGCTTATAAATTTAGAAAAAATCAATCAAATTGCCTGCCAGTCAGGGCTTCACCGGGCTCGTCGGAGAGAAAGGATCGGAGGGTTTTGGGGAGCGCGAGCGCACGCAGGCCGTTGGGGTCTGTCCAGCGAAAGCCGGGAACATCCACCCGTTCCTTCGCCTGCAGTTCCTGCAAGCGGAAATAAATCAGCTGATGCGAGAGCCGCTGCTTCACTTCATGTTGTGGGCCGGGTACCACGTCAATCTTCAACTGCTCCCGGAAGAGCCGGAGCACGGCCGGAGCCGGCATCTCCTTTTCGGTTTCGATGAGGTAGAATTCCCAGAGCTGCGACCAGATATCACCCGCCGTTCGCTGGTGAACGAGCACTTCATTCCCGTAACTGATGAGGAAATAATGGAACCAGCGCTCACGTACCCGGGTCTTTTTTACGCGAACGGGCAGCTCGTCCTGCCTTCCCGCGAGGCGCGACCGGCAGTCGTGCTGAAAAAAGCATTCGGCGCAGCGCGGCACCGGCTTGCATACCGTGGCGCCAAAGTCCATGATGGCCTGGTTGTAGAGCGCGGGCGCATGCACGTCAAGCGTGGCACCGGCGAGAAAGGTGAAGGCTTTTTTCCCCGCGGTGGTGTCCGTAGGCGTATCGTTGTTGTAGATGCGGGAAAGCACCCGGTATACATTGCCGTCGAGCACGGCATGGGGCAGGTTGAAGGCAAAGGAAGCGATGGCGGCGGCGGTATAGGGGCCAACGCCCGGCAAGGCGAGGATGCCTTCGTACGTGTCGGGAAAGACGCCTTTGTGCTCATTGGCTACCAGGCGTGCGGCGCGGATGAGGTTGGTACAGCGGGAGTAATAGCCCAGGCCTTCCCAAAGCTTATAGACCTGCTCTTCCGGCGCCACTGCCAGGTCTTCAACGCGGGGGAAGGCGGCGATAAAGTTTTCATAATATTTCCAACCCTGTTCCACGCGGGTTTGCTGGAGAATGACCTCGCTAAGCCAGATGCGGTAAGGGTCCTTCTCCCCCTTCCAGGGCATGGTGCGGTCGTTGTCGCGGCGGTGCCAGCCGAGCAGGGCCGTGCGGAAAGCCGCCCCGGTGGCGGAATCTGATGAGCTTAGGCCAGCGGGCGGGGCAAAAGGGTTCAACGGCATGGAGAAAGGAATTCAGGGTCGGTAAATTTATTTTGTATCCTATTGACGCTCATGGTATTTTGTGTTATATTGTCTTCAAAACCCCAAAAGTTTGCTATGAGAAAAGCAGATCTCGTTAACCAGATTTCAGAAAAAACGGGCATTCCCAAGGTGGATGTGCTGGTCACCCTCGAGTCCATGTTCAAGGAGATCAAGGACTCGCTTTCCAAAGGTGAGAACATTTACATCCGTGGCTTCGGCTCCTTCATCACGAAGCGCCGCGCGGCAAAGATCGGACGCAATATCAAGAAGAATATTGCCGTGCACATCCCGGAGCACAACATCCCGGCCTTCAAGCCCGCCAAGGAGTTCGTAGCAGAGGTGAAGAAACTCACTACTGTGCAATAACTTTGCGTCCTTCACTTTAGAAGGACAATATGAAACGAGCTCAATGGATCACAGGGGGAATAGCCCTGATCGGTGCGATCGCCCTCTATGTATCTACGCAGGATAAACTCTTCGGCGACCAGAAGGTGCGCACCAAGGCCGCAGCCACGCCTGCTGCCGCCGCTTCGGCACCGGGTATCTCCACCGACTCCCTGCTCTTCCAGGCGCGCCAGCAGCTGACGCCAGGGCAAGCCTCGCGCATCGGCTTCCTGGAACAGAGCATATCGCGGGGCGACGTACCCGAGCAGCAATTACATATCTACCACCAGCTCGCCCGCTTCTGGCGAGACACAGCGCGGGTTTTCGCGCCCTATGCCTGGTACACCGCTCAGGCAGCCCGGTTGGAAAATTCAGAAAAATCCCTCACATTTGCAGCCCATTTGCTTTTGCGCGAAGGTATCCAGCAGGAAGAAGACCCCGCGATCAGGCAATGGGAAGCTCAGCAGGCCTCGGATCTGTTCGAGCGTTCTTTGAAACTCAATGAGAATAACGATTCCACGAAAGTGGGGCTCGCCGCAGTAAAGCTTTTCGGAGGAGTTGGGGCTCCTATGGAAGCCATTGGCGCCATCCGCGAGGTGGTAGCCCGCGACTCCGCCAACGTATTCGCCCAGATGACCCTGGCGCAGGCCAGCATGATGAGCGGACAGGAAGACAAGGCCCTCGAGCGGCTGCAGACTGTAGCCCGGCTGCAACCCGAAAGCGCCGACGTTATTTTTCTCATTGCAGATATGCTGGAACGTGCGGGAAAGAAAGCAGAAGCAGACGGGAACAAGGACCTGGCAGCGCAGAAACGAAAAGAAGCGGCAGCCTGGTACCGCAAAGCCCTCCCCCTGCTGAACGGAAAGCCCGACTTTAAGAAGGAAGTACAGGCGCACGTCGCCCAACTTGAGAAATAATATTATTCAATAAAATTCGTCACGAATTATGCCTTGTGGTAAAAAAAGAAAGCGTCATAAGATCGCTACGCATAAGCGGAAAAAAAGACTGAGAAAGAACCGTCATAAGAAGCGTAAGTAACGGTTTCTTGCAAGGGATAGCCGGGGCCTCAGGTCCCGGTTCTCCCATTTGTTGCCAATTGCTATCTACCGATTGCCCCTTTTCCCATCTATTTGCCCCGCCCGACACCAAAAAAGTTACTGCAGCAGTAGGTACATAGAGCGCGATTGGCATTACCATAAGCATACACAAAAGCTGTAGTAATGTGAACAAGGAACTTATTATCAATGCTACCGCCAACGGCGTAGACATTGCGTTATTAGAAGACAAGAAGCTCGTAGAAT
>CBHWDR010000138.1:0-7346 GCA_966112575.1 uncultured Chitinophagales bacterium | reverse complement strand
CGTGGAAGTGAAAGAAGGAATACGAGTAGCCGTTTACGTTATTGATACGGCCGGAGAGGTTCACGCCCATGCCGAGGATCAGTTCTTTTCGAATGGGCAGCTCGGCGATGAACTCTTCGATCACCCCGATCATCTGCTCGAAGGACTCCTGCGTATTCTCGAGCCGGTAGGGCACATCTTCCTTGATGGTGACGAGGTTCTTCTTGAAATCGAGGAGGCCGATGTTGATGGAATAACGCTTGACGTCCACCCCGATGAAAAAAGCCGCATCGGGTACGAGCCCATAGAGGCTGGCCCGCCGCCCCCCGGTGGAGTCCACCTTGCCATAGTCGCGGATCAACCCGTCCTGGATCAACTCATTCACCAGGTTGATCATCTTGGGGGTACTGATGTTGAGTTCCTTACTGAGGTCGGCGATGGTGGCATTGCCTACGGTGTCGAGGTGCACGATGGCAGCCCGCTTCAACGCCTTGTTCTTGTAAGCGACACCAATGGCATTGTCATCCGAGAAGACCTCAAAAAGGAGTTGCGACATAAGCTGATTATTCTGCAAAATACAAAACCGGCACGGGAGCGGACTTATGCACAAATTAATCACCGAATGTTCTACTTAATAAGTTTTTTAAAAAAGTATTTGGTTGTTTTTAAAATATTTACAAAATTCGAATCAAATTACGATTGCCTTGGACCTCCTCGACCCCCTCGTACGTGCTCCGAATGCCCTGGCTTCCTACGCTGCCGCTTACCGGGAGGAATTGCTGACGAATGTCCTCCCCTTCTGGACGCGCTACAGCCGGGATGAGGCGCATGGAGGCTATTTCAGCTGCCTGAACCGCGATGGCAGTGTGTACGACACCGACAAGTTCATCTGGCTGCAGGGACGTGAGGTCTGGTGTTTCGCCACCATGTACCGGCAGGTGGAACAAAGACCCGAATGGCTGGAGATGGCCCTGCACGGGGCCGACTTCCTCGAAAAATATGGACGCGATGCTTCGGGCAACTGGTACTTCTCGCTCACGGCTGAAGGCCGCCCCCTGGTTCAGCCCTACAATATCTTCTCCGACTGTTTCGCTACGATGGCTTTTGCCGCGCTTTATCAGGTAAAGCCGGAGGAGCGTTATAAAAAGATCGCGGTCGACACCTTCCACCGGATCCTGGAACGCCAGCAGGACTGGAAGGGTCAATACAACAAAGCCTATCCCGGAACAAGGCCGCTGAAGAATTTCAGCCTGCCGATGATCCTGTGTAACCTGCTGCTGGAACTGGAGCCCATCCTCGGCCCGGAGCAACTGAACGCCTTCATACCCGGGCTGGTGCAGGAGGTGATGGAAGTTTTCTACCATCCCGATAAGGGCCTGGTGCTTGAAAATGTATATGAAGACGGATCCTTCTGCGATTCGTTCGAAGGCCGGTTGCTCAACCCCGGACATACGATCGAAGCCATGTGGTTCATCATGGACCTCGGCCAGCGGATGAAGGACCGGGCCCTGATCGAGAAGGCCTGCCGCATCATGCTCGACACCCTGGAATATGGTTGGGATAAAGAGTTTGGCGGCATCTACTATTTCCTGGACGTTAAAGGTGCGCCGCCCGACAAGCTCGAGTGGGACCAGAAACTCTGGTGGGTGCATGTGGAAGCCCTCGTAGCCCTGGCCAAGGGATACCGCCTCACCGGCAGCGAAGCCTGCAGGTCCTGGTTCGAAAAACTACATGCCTATACGTGGAGCCATTTCCGCGACCCCGAATACGGCGAATGGTTTGGCTACCTCAACCGCCGCGGCGAGGTGCTCCTGCCGCTCAAAGGCGGCAAGTGGAAAGGCTGTTTTCATATTCCGCGGTCGCTCTACCAGGTGTGGAAGACCCTGGAAGACTGAACCCTGCCGACCGCAAAATCCACCCTTCGAAAAAAACCGAACAAGAATTGATCCTTATGCGCCGATCCATTACGATTGCGGGTTTGCTTTGCCTGGCCTTTATGGCCCGGGCCCAACGGACGATCCAGGCCGATGTGCTGGTCGTAGGCGGGGGCACGGGCGGAACCGCTGCCGGCATCCAGAGCGCGCGCCTCGGCGCCCGGACCCTCATCGTGGAACCGACACCCTGGTTGGGCGGCATGATCTCGGCCGCAGGCGTGTCGGCAGTAGACGGCAACCACCGGCTACCCTCCGGACTTTGGAATGAATTCCGGAGCCGGATCTACCAGGTTTATGGTGGTCCGAAGGCCGTGGAAACGGGTTGGGTGAGCAACACCCAGTTCGAGCCCCACGTAGCCGATTCCATATTCAAATCCATGGCCGCAGCCGAGAAAAATCTCCGCGTTCTGTTTGGCTACCAGTTTACCCGCCTGACCCTGAGCGGCAAGAAGATCCGGTCGGTCACGTTCAGAAATGCTTCCGGCGAACAGGTACAGGTGAACGCCCAGGTGGTGATCGACGCCACGGAGCTGGGCGACGTGCTCAAAGCTGCCGGCGTGCCATATGACCTGGGCATGGAAGCCGATTCGGTCAGCGGCGAGAACGTAGGCATCCATACCTCCAGCAACATCGTGCAGGACCTGACCTATGTGGCCATTCTCAAAGACTACGGCAAGGCCAACCCGGCCCATCTCCTCCCGCGGCCCGCGGGTTATGATCCGGCCGAATTCGACGGGGCGAGCACCGATTATTACAAGGACACGGCCCGCCGGAAACCGGGTGTCGACGGTCAGAAGATGCTCGATTATGGCAAGCTGCCGCATGGCAAGTACATGATCAACTGGCCGATCTACGGCAACGATACCTATCTCAACATCGTGGAACTGGATCCTGTGCAGCGCGAACGCGAGCTGGTGCGGGCGAAGGAAACCACCCTTCGTTTCGTGTATTTCATCCAGCAGCAGCTGGGCTTCACCCACCTGGGGCTGGCCAATGATGAATTCCCGACGAAGGACAAGCTGGCGCTCATGCCCTATCACCGCGAAGGGCGCCGCGCGAAAGGCCTGGTGCGTTTCACGATGCGGCATATCTCCGAGCCGTTCACCTTTGGCGACGCGCTTTACCGCACGGGCATTTCCGTAGGCGATTACCCGATCGATCACCACCACAAGAAAAACCCCGAGGCGCCGCAGCACCTCGAATTCTATCCCATCCCTTCCTTCAACGTGCCGCTGGGCGCCCTGATCCCGCAGGGATGCGAGAACCTCATTATCGCGGAGAAAGCCATCTCGGTGTCCAACGTGGCCAATGGCACTACCCGCTTACAGCCGTGTGTGTTACTGACAGGGCAGGCAGCCGGGACGCTGGCTTCGGAAAGCGTGCGTCGCAAGACCGCGCCCCGACTCGTACCGGTTCGCCCTGTTCAGGAAAAGCTGCTGCAGTCGAAGGCCTACCTCATGCCCTATATCGACGTAATGCCGGAGGATCGGGACTTTGTGGCGATCCAGAAGATCGGTGCCACGGGCATCTTCCGTGGAACCGGCATTCCGTACAAGTGGGCCAACCAGACCTGGTTTTATCCCGATTCGCTCATCGCGCCCGCGGTGCTGGTGAATGCGCTCTCGCCTTTTGCGAAAGTGGAATTGGGTGGAACGGCTCCCGCAGTTACGGTGCAGCAGGGGATCCTGGTCGCCTACCGCCTGCTCCAGACCGGGCTGCCGCGCGACATCGCTGCTAAAGGCATGAGCCTGCCCGCTTTTTCGAACCTCGTCCGAACGAAATGGACGACCTGGGGGCTGAAGGATTTCCGGGAAGCGCGCCCCGTCACGCGGCGCGAGCTGGCCGTGTTGCTGAATGAGCTCGTTCATCCCTTCGAGCGCTGGCCGGTAGATCACAAAGGCCGGCTGACCAAATGAACTGATTGTAAAACCAACAAATAGAGAAAATGAGAAAGATTGCTTACCTCATGCTCTGCCTGATGTTCAGCACGATGCTGGCGCTCGCACAGCAAGCCCGGATACGGGGCCGAATTACGGACGATAAAGGTATCGGCCTGGAAGGCGTTTCCGTATCGGTAAAAGGCAAAACGGTTGCCGTAGTAACCAATGCCAACGGTGAATTTGAAATTTCGGCCGAACGCGGGCAACGCCTCGTTTTCACCTCGGTTGGCTATGTGTCGCGTGAAGCCGAAATTACCGGTGATCGTGTAGAGGTAGCTCTTGATCGCTCCAGCGGCGACCTGGGTGAAGTAGTGGTTGTGGGATATGGCACCCAACGACGTTCCGCCTTAACCAGCTCGGTGAGCGTGGTAAAGGGCGAGCAACTGACTAAGCGCCCCCTGGCCAGCACAAGTATGGCGCTGCAGGGTTTTGCACCCGGCGTAGTGGTCCAACAGGGCTCGGGGCAGCCAGGCGCCGATGGCGGTGTGATCAACATTCGCGGAATCGGCTCCATTACCGGCAGCTCGTCGCCCCTGGTCATCGTAGACGGAATGGAAGGCGTGAGTCTGAACGATGTGGACCCGAACGTGATCGAAAACGTGACGATACTCAAAGATGCCGCCTCCACAGCCGTTTACGGGGTAAGGGGCACCAATGGTGTGATCCTGATCAAAACAAAACGTGGACAGGCGGGCAAGCCCTCGATCACGTTCAACAGCTTTGTGTCCAAGCAAACGCCCACCAACTTTCCCGAGTTGCTGTCGGCAGTGGACAACATGATTCTGAACAACGAAGCGCAGACCAATGCCGGTTTGCAGCCCATCTACAACCAGGCCACGATCGACCTGTATCGCAACAACCCGGCGAACAACCTTACGGTGTTCGACACCGACTGGAAAGATCTCATTTTCCAGAACAATGGCCTGATGCAAAACCACAACATCATTGTACAGGGTGGTTCGGATAAAGTCAACTTCCTGGCTTCAGGCACCTTGCTCAACCAGCAGGGTATCATTGTGAACAACAGTTTCAAAAAGTATGACCTGCGCCTGAACAGCGACATCAACCTGAGCCGCCGGGTGAAGTTCAACACCGACCTGTTTTACACCAACGCCACCAACCTGCAGCCGGCCGGCATGGCACCGGTGGAAATCATTCAGCGCGGGATTTCCATGGCACGCAACTTCCCTGGAAAGTTTGGCCCCGACCAGTACGGAGATGCGGGTCAGAGCAACCGGATCAACCCGGTGGCGGCCGCTGAAGCTTCTGGCTTCAACAAGGCCAATACGCCAACGCTCTCCCTGCGTTTTGGTATGAATGCGGAGGTCTTCAAGAATTTCACGCTTGAGGCTTCGTACAACAGCCGCTCGTCGTACACCGAAGCCTATGTGGCTCGTTCGGCTTACGCTTCATACAACCCCAACCCCATCACCAATGCTTATGTGTTCGACCGGATGATCGGCGACTCTACGCTGAGCTACTCCAACAACCGCAATATCACCAACCAGTATTATGCGTCGGGTACCTATTCCTATAACCTGAAGAGCAATCATCACTTCAAGTTGCAAGGTGGCTTCCAGGCTCTGGATAACAAGGCGACATCGATCGGCGTTTCGCGTGCCGGCTTGCCCGATCCGAACCGCCCGTACCTGAACCTGGCCACCTCGCCGGTGGCACAATTGCCGAGCGGCTCGGCGAGTGATTATTCGCTTGCGGGCTTCTTCGGTCGCTTCAACTACAATTACGACGAGAAGTACTTCCTCGAACTGACCGGACGTTATGATGGCGCTTCCCGCTTCAGCCAGGACCTGGATCGCCAGTGGGGCTTCTTTCCCGGCGTATCGGCCGGCTGGGTATTGAGCAGGGAGAAATTCATGGAGAATGTCTCCTTCCTGAACTATGCCAAGCTGCGTGCTTCGTATGGTGAGCTGGGCAACCAGGAAGTGGGCAGCAACTATCCCTTCGTGGCTTCCCTCAACGGCGGTACCGCTTATTATTTCAATAGCCTGCTGAACACCGGTTCGTCACTGGGCAACATTCCCAACGAGGTGGTCAGCTGGGAGAAATCAAGGCAAGCCAATATCGGTCTCGACCTCTCCCTCCTGCGCAGCCGCCTGAGCATTACGTTCGACATCTACCGCAAGAAGATCTCCGATATGCTGATCGACCGCCCGGTTGGTACGACGGCGGGTTTTGCGGGCAGTTCGTTCATCCCTTCCAACGCCGCATCCATGGTGAACAATGGCTGGGAATTTTCGGCAACCTACCGCGCGAGTGTGGGCAAGGTCAATTTTAGTGTGACCGGCAACCTGTCGGACGTTCGTAACAAAGTTCTCGACACGAAAAACCTCGATATCGTACAAGGCAACCAGGTGAGCCGTGCCGGCTACCCCGTACGGTCTTATTTCCTCTACCGTACCAATGGTTTATACCAACCGGGCGATAATTTCCAAAAGCCCTACAACGTGAACCGAACGACCACGACCGGTGCAGGCGACATTCGCTATGTGGACGTGGACGGCAACGATACCATCAATGCCCGGGACCGCGTACTGGTGGGCAACAACTTCCCGCGTTACGACTACAGCCTTAACCTGAATGCCGACTGGAAAGGCTTCGACCTGAACATCTTCCTGTTTGGCGTGGGCAAACGGGACAACTATATCTCCGGTGTTGGCGTGGAACCTTTCAATGCCGGTAACTGGATTGCCTCCGGTTTGACGCCGGCCCTGAAACGTTGGACGCCCGGCAAAACCAGCGCCGACTATCCGCGCCTGTTTGCAGGCGGTAATGGCAACTATGCGGCTTCCGACTTCTGGTTACGCAGCGGTGCCTTCATGCGGGTTAAACACGTCACGCTAGGCTATACGCTGGGCAAAGGTCTCTCCAGCAAGATCGGCATTCAAAGCCTGCGCCTTTATGTGAACGTGGTGAATCCGTTCACCTTCTCCAATTACGAGCCCGGATTCGACCCCGAACCCAGCAACGTCAACGGTTCGTTCTATCCCATCATGAAAACGTATACGGCTGGCATCAACCTTCGTTTCTAAACCTGCAAACACAAGAACATGAAACATAAATTGCTCTATGGCATCGCACTGGCTGGCGTCCTCGCCACCGGTTTGCTGTCCTGTAAAAAATACCTCGACCGCACACCGCTGTCGTCGATCACACAAGCTGACTTTTATAACAACGGCGACCAGGTGCAACAAGCCCTTACGGGTGTGTACAATGCCATCGGCGCCCGTACGGTAAGTCCGGGTTTCAGCAACCCCACTACGTATTACGCGAAATTGGACCTGTACACCGAACTGGGTCTCGAACGCGGCACCAGCGGCACGATCGCCTCGGGTGCGTACGATCCGACCAATGGAACGGTAGCTGAGCTTTGGGCCGCCTTCTACCAGGTGATCCAGCGATCCAATAACCTGCTGTTTTACATGAGCCGCGCCCAGGATAAAATGACACCACAGGCATATACCCGTGTACAGGC
>CBHWDR010000137.1:0-7357 GCA_966112575.1 uncultured Chitinophagales bacterium | reverse complement strand
ATGCCCGCGCCTACGGAGATGGCTTTGAAACGGTTGGTATTGGTGGTGAGGAAGGCCGAGATATAGCCACCCTGGCTCCAGCCCATGCAGCCCATTCTCGCGGTGTCGATGAATCCCTGTCTTGCAAGATGGTCGACGCCACTCAGCACATCCCACATATCGCCTACACCGAGGTTGCGCACATTGAGCGAACGGAATTTCTCCCCATAGCCGGCGCTTCCACGGTAGTTCACGCGGAGCACGACGGCGCCTTTCTCCACCCATTGCATGATGGGATAAACATAGGTGGGCACCGGGTCGGGGACATCGATGCCGGTAGGTCCGCCATGGATCACCAGCAGCAGCGGGTATTTCTTCTTAGGATCGAAGTTGCGGGGCTTGATAAAGACGCCTTCGATCGTTGCACCGTCCCGGCTCTTCCAACTGACCACTTCATTTACGGGCGTATTCCATCCTTCGATCTGCGCATTCATGTTGGAGAGGCGGGTGAATGGCTGGTCCGGCGTGCCGCGGAAGATCTCGATCAGGTCCCCGTGTTTGGCGGCTGTGATCGCCATTTGTCCGCTGTTACTGAAGGAGGCGGCGCCCACCAGGTCGAAGGGTAGGTTGAGGGCAGTCGCCTGCCCGCTGCCGACATCGACGCGGAAGATCTTTGAGCGCGTCTTATCCCGGGCGCCGAGGTATAATCCGGTGGCATTCCAGGCCGCCACTGATTTCAATTCATCGATGTTGGCCGCCAGCTCCCGGCTCTTACCGGTTGCCATGTCGTAGAGGAAGACCTGGTTGTTGCGAAAGAACGTGGTGGTGGAGTCGGCGCCTTGCGTCGTATAGACGATCGATCTTCCATCCGGGCTCCATCGGCCAAAAGCATCGGGCGTAGCATTGTTGACCAGGGTGCGCACGTTTTTGTTCCCAACGTCCACCAGGGCCAGTTCCGAATTCATAAAGGAAAGGAAGCGGCCGTCGGGTTGACGGGTGATGGCAATGCTTTTCCCATCGGGGCTCCAGTCGAAATCCGTGATCGTATAATCACCGGAGGTCAGGGTTTTGGCTTCGGGCAGCTTCACGCAGTCGGAGGGACGGCTGCTAACGGAATCCTTCTTGCCATAGCAGGGCGTACGACCGGCGAGCAGGATCGTATCGTAGGAAAAAGGAAGGAGGTAAAGGTGGGCATTTCGGAAGTCTTCGTTCACCAGCTCGAATGCGCCATAGCGATCGGTCCGGGACTTTTCTTTTTTCGCTTCGGGATTTGTTTTGAGGACGGCGATGGTTTTGCCATCCGGGCTCCATTGGTAGGCATCAATGCCGTCGGCGTCTTTGGTGACGGGAAGGGCTTCACCGCCGTCAACGGAGATGAGGTAGAGCTGGCTCTTCTCGCCGCGGTCGGCCAGGAAAGAGATCCACCGCGAATCCGGCGTGAAGCGGGGCGCGCGGCTGCCGCCCTTGGCGGTGCGGGTGAGTTGCATGGGGCGTCCGCCTTCACGCACCATCCAGAGCTCCGCATCGTAGGCGTTGGCGGCCCAGTCGGTGGAGGTTACCGAATACACCACGGTCTTCCCATCGGGCGAGATCACCGGGCTGCTGACGGATTGCAGGGCGATCCATTTCTCGAAGGAGACGGAAGCGCTTTTTTGGGCGAAGGTCAGGAGCTGGAGGAAGAGTGCCGGGAGGAGGAGACGGAGGCGAATGCGAATGGGCATGGTGAAGGTTTTGGTATCGGAATGTACTGATTTTCGGGGAAGGGGGCACCTGCTAGGTTGTCCGTAACCTGCTAGGTTGGCCGCACCTAGCAGGTTCACCCCAACCTGGCAGGTTCACCCCAACCTGGCGGGTTCCCCTCACTGGCCGGCGGCAGCCCGCATGGCCTGGCTCTCCTCGTACGTGGGTCCATACAGGCCCGGCACCTTATTGCCCGAAGACCTCAGGTAAACCACCAGCTCCCCGCGATGATGATACAGGTGGTTGAACAGGAAACCCCTTGCTACCTGGATCCGGGGCGCCGGCCCGATGATGGTGCGCTCCCCCATATTCATCGTCCAGTCGCGATACAAGTCTTCTTCGTTAATGCTCTTCCACGCGGCTCTCGCCTTCTCCACGTTCCGCTCGAACAAGTCCCTTGTGGCCTCGATATCCGCCGGATCCCCGCGCTCGATGATGTCCGTGACCATATCGTGTACATCATGCAGCAACGTGCCCGCATACCAATGATAGATGGTGGCGATGTGCTGGGCCAGCTCACCCAGCGTCCAGCCATAATCGGTGACCTTATGGCCCGTAGCCGACGCCGGCACGGCCTGGAGGAGCTTACGGGTGTTGGTGACTTCGTGTTCGAATTCTCCGATCAGGGTTTGAAGAAGCATGGTTGGTCGTTTGTATGAAATTAATAAGATTAAGACTTGTCCCCCTTCGACTACGCTACGCTTCGCTCAGGGTGACAAGCCGATCAATGGTATACTGCCAGGTGAAGATGCGATCGATCGGGTCCTATTTGATGAAAATACGCTGCCCATGACGTTTTTTTCACGTCTGCATCCCTGAATTGCCAGGCAACTTGCAGGATGCGCTATCAATTTTGGGTATACATATTAAGGTGTTCCGATAACACCTATTATATAGGTGTAACGAACAATTTATCGCGCCGGATGTCCGAGCATGAATCAGGTGCTTGCGCAAACTCGTATACTGCCACTCGTCGTCCAGTTCAACTTGCATATTCAGAAGAGTTTTCTGACATCCGCTTGGCGATCAAGCGCGAAAAGCAGCTTAAAGGGTGGACACGCAGAAAGAAGGAAGCACTTATCGCCGGTGACCTTGCGCTATTAAAGAAATTGTAGGTAGACTAAAGCTTCGATTCCTCTTCGCTCCGCGTGATCATCTCGTGAAGTGCGTTCGTTATTTGCCTCTGGCACGCTTCACTCGGCAAGCTCCAGCAGACCAAAGCAGATCAGTTTCCCTTTACTTGCATAGCTGGAAAGACGTGGTCCTCCTGAGCGTAGCGGTCTCGCACTTCATTTGTCACCCTGAGCGGAGCGGTCTCGTACTTCATTTGTCACCCGGAGCGTAGCGGTCTCGCACTTCATTTGTCACCCTGAGCGTAGCGCAGCGAAGTCGAAGGGGGACAAATGGAAAAGCCCCATCCTCTCGGACGGGGCTTTTCTCTGCTATCTGCTTTCCCGCAAAGCGGGATCTTCTAGCTGCTCTTAGTACCGATAGTGCTCCGGCTTGAAAGGACCATACTGCGGGATACCGAGGTACTCGGCCTGCGCGGTGGTCAGCTCATCCAGCTCCACGCCGATCTTGGCGAGGTGGAGGCGGGCAACCTTCTCGTCGAGGTGCTTGGGGAGAACGTAAACCTTGTTCTCGTAAGCCGAACCATTCGTCCAGAGTTCGATCTGGGCCAGGGTCTGGTTCGAGAAGGAGTTCGACATCACGAAGGAGGGGTGACCGGTAGCGCAACCGAGGTTCACCAGGCGGCCTTCAGCAAGAACGATCACGTCTTTGCCGTCGATGTTGTAGATGTCCACCTGGGGCTTGATGGTGTCTTTGGTATGACCGTAGTTGGTGTTCAGCCAGGCCATGTCGATCTCGATGTCGAAGTGACCGATGTTGCAAACGATGGCTTTGTCCTTCATCAGGCGGAAGTGCTTCTCGGTGATGAGGTCGCGGCAACCGGAAGCGGTAACAACGATGTCGGCCTCTTTCACGGCGTCCACCATCTTCTTCACCTCGAAACCGTCCATGGCAGCCTGCAGGGCGCAGATCGGATCGATCTCGGTCACGATCACGCGGCAGCCGGCGCCTTTCAGCGAAGCGGCCGAACCTTTACCTACGTCGCCGTAGGAACCTACTACAGCAACTTTACCGGCCATCATCACGTCGGTAGCGCGACGGATCGCGTCCACCAGGGATTCTTTACAGCCATACTTGTTGTCGAACTTCGACTTGGTCACGGAGTCGTTCACGTTGAAGGCGGGAACCGGGAGGGTGCCTTTCACCATGCGCTCGTAGAGGCGGTGTACGCCCGTGGTGGTCTCTTCCGAGATGCCTTTCACGTGCTGCACCAGTTCGGGGTATTTGTCCAGCACGATGTTGGTGAGGTCACCGCCGTCGTCGAGGATCATGTTCAGGGGCTTTTCAGCCGAACCGAAGAACAGGGTCTGCTCGATGCACCAGTCGGCTTCTTCGAGGGTCTGTCCTTTCCAGGCATATACACCGATGCCGGCAGCAGCGATGGCCGCGGCAGCGTGGTCCTGGGTAGAGAAGATATTGCAGGAGCTCCACTTCACCTCGGCGCCAAGGGCAACCAGGGTTTCGATGAGCACCGCGGTCTGGATGGTCATGTGCAGGCAGCCGGCGATGCGTGCGCCTTTCAGCGGCTGCGAAGGACCATACTCTTCACGGATGGCCATCAGGCCGGGCATCTCTGCTTCAGCGAGGCGGATTTCCTTGCGGCCCCATTCGGCGAGGCTCATATCCTTCACCTTGTAGGGAAGGGCGAAATTGATGTGGGAGGTTGTTTGCGTTGACATATCTTAAATTGAGATTTTGTGATTTTTGGATTGGGGGATTTTTGGATTTATCGCTGATCGCGATCACTATCTCTGATTTCTGATGTGATGATCGCTGATCGGCTGCAGGTATTAGACACATTCCTGTTTCTGACATTCACTATTCACTATTGCCTACTGCCTACTGCCTCCGTCCGCCGTAGTCCATTAGGACGAAGGCGGGCCATTGCCCATCAGCCTCGCAAAGCTACTTCACTCAGGATAATTTCCTGCCTATTTACCCGAAAACAGGAAAATATGGGGTAAAATGCCCATCTTGTAGGGAAATATTCCAACTGGCCATGGCAAAGACGGTTCAAAAAGAGGAAAGTCCTGCACTCGATCTAACCGACCTCGCAATCCTCCGACTGCTGCAGCAGAATGCACGGTTCACCATCAAGGAGATCTCGGAAAAAGTGCACCTCAGCACAACGCCCGTACACGAACGCATCCGCCGCATGGAAGAGAGCGGTGTGATCGAGCAATACATTACCATCGTCAACCGCGCCAAGGTGAAGAAAGGCTTGATGGTCATCTGCTATGTCTCCTTACGGCAGCATTCTAAGAACGCCGGCGATAAATTCATCCAATCCATCCTCGCTATGCCCGAGGTGCTCGAATGCCTGACCATCTCAGGTGAGTTCGACTTCCAGCTTAAGGTGATCGCCGAGAACATGGATGCCTACTACGATTTCCATGTGAACAAGCTCTCGCAGATCGAGAACATGGGCAATGTGCAGAGTGTGTTCGTCATGGGCGTGGTGAAGCAAACCTGGATGGTGGTGTGAGCGGAACGCAGATTTTTATGATTCATAAGATTTCGCTGATGGCGGTAACGAACGCGGATTCGACGGATCGAACGGATGAATGCGAGTGGAGTGGTTTTAGACGTCATTGCGAGCGAAGGGAAGCAAGAACGCAGATAACTAAGATGGTCATGATTAAAATGATTTCTTGGAAGCTCGACAGGGACTATTATTACGTAAGGAATAAGAAGAATATTCATCCTGATCTTTCAAACCGCGCTGATCCGCGCTCTTTCTCTTATCTGCCCTGATCATGACCATCATATCGATCAGCGTTCCTCACTCTTTTATCACTTTCCGGCGCACCAGGCCCTTCCGGGTCTGCAATTCCAACACAAACATACCGGCGGGTAAGGACCCCAGCGATAAGGTTGTAGCTCCCGTGGCTTGTCCCTGGACGACCCTGCGGCCCTGCACATCGTAGAGGCACCACTGGTAAGAAGTAGCGATACGTGGGATAATATGGATGATATCTTTCGCCGGATTGGGCGCCAGCGTGACGTCCAGCTCCGTTGATGGCGCCGGTAGTGCGGTCACCAGGTGGCAGTTGGCATTGAAGGTGAAGGGCACGGCATGGTTATCCGGACCGGTACCCGTTGTGCTGATGCCGTTGAGGAAGGCATCCGTATTCCGGTAGAGCACACAGTGCGCATGCGGGCCGGTGGAATTGCCCGTGCTGCCGACATAGCCAATGAGCTGCCCGGGTTGTACGAGGTCGTTCTGCTGGATCGTAACGGAACGGAGATGCGCCACGCGGAAATAATAACCGGCCGTTGTATTCGATTCGATCACCACCTGGTTGCCGTAGGCGCCGCACGGGATGGGAGAGGCGGTGCAAAGTGTCGGGCACTGTCCATTGACAATAACGGCCCTTCCGCTCAGTGGTGCAAGGAAGGGCGAATCGCAAACGCCGGCTCCCTGACGGCTCCAGTCGAAGGCATAATAGTCGGATCCTACATGGCCCGCCTGCCCGGGCTGATAACCCCAACTGCCCCAGCCCATGGTATTGCCCGGCGCCGCCGGCGGCGAGGGCCAGTAAAGGATCGATCCCGCCGGGTCCAGCTTCAGGGGCTGGCAAGTGTCAGGAGTGATCCAGCTGAAGAGTGCAGTGAGGAAAAGCAGGTTCATGGTGCAACAATTTACAACGCCTCCCTGACCTTTATTGCGTAAAACCCTGACGGGTAAGTTTTAAACGATATCTCGATTAGCTTAGCGAGATGAAATCGATCCTCTGCCTTCTTGTTGCCAGCATCGTCCTTCTTTCCTGTTCGTCCGGCTTGCAGTCGAAAGACCTGCAGGGTAGCTATGGGGTGCACCAGGTGATACCCGCGGGCAATTCGATGAAGAAAGTCGGTATCGAGGAGATCCAACCCTATATGGAGCCCTTCAACTGGCAGCTGGTGCTCGCGAGCAAGAACAACTTCCAGTTGCTTCGCGATGGTCGGGCCCGCCAGGGGTATTGGACCCTGCGTGAAGCGGCCCAGGGCGAACCGAACCTGCTCTTCCAATCGGAAGGCAAGACCTCATTGGCCATTTATGCCGATGGACAGATCACGTTTCTGCAACCCCAGGCTTTTTTTGATTCCCTGGTGACGAGTGTGAGCTTCGAGCGGTCGGGCGGGTGAGCGAAAGAACACGGATTTAAATGAATAGAACGGATGAGAACGGATGAGTTTTCTTACTGCTCTTGTGATTTGCTTGAGGTGCACTTGCGTGGAGAGAGGAACGCGAAGAATTTGGTTTGGTCGGCTCTGTGCTTGAGTCTTTTTCGTAAGGGGCGGTCTTTTCCTCTGTTCATCCCTCCGACGCTAAGGCCGCGAAGGTGGGCGCTAGCGCCCACGAAATACAGGTGCCTCCAAGCCAGAAGAAACCATCCGTTCCTATCCTCCGAAGCAAAGCTTCCCATCCGTTTCGCTAAACGAAAGCATCTACGCACCTGGCAAACCGCTTCGAACCAAGAAAAAGAAATCCGTGAAAATCCATTAGATCCGTTATATCCGTGTT
>CBHWDR010000136.1:0-7368 GCA_966112575.1 uncultured Chitinophagales bacterium | reverse complement strand
TCTACCTCCGACCCACTGGCCCGCACCTTTGCATTTCTCGGGAAGCTGAAAAGGACACCCCGGCTCCTTGACTGATGGCTCAGGGTCAGCTGGACCGGGCCGGCGCCGATAGCGGCGCTCTTTTCCGGTTGCTGGAAGCGGAGCTGACTGAAGAAACCGGCGGCACGCACGCTGTCTTCGGGCATAATTACCTGCCGCCCTTTTGATTTCTGCGCCTGTGCGGCAGTAGCGATCAGGAGTAAGAAGGCGAGGATCGAATGGAGCTGGTTACGCTGAAGCATCCTTAAACATACAAAACCTGTTCGGTTAATGTTCAAGCAGGTCCTTCAGGTAGCGCTTCAGGGGCTTGGCATAGCGCCGTACCGTCCTGTGCTGGTCGTGGTAGTCACGCATTTCGCGCTCCCGCAGGTAAAACGAAAGGAGGTTCACCTTCGTCTTGTTCCGGTCGGCTTTGTCATCAAGTCCAACCCGCACCCGGTACAGGGTGTCGCCTTCGATCACGATTCCTGGGATGATGTACAGCGACTGGAAAAAATACATGCGCCGGTAAACCTGCAGGCTGCTGTCTTCCGTCAGCCGGATCCACTGCACCCCGCCAAGACTGTCGGTACGCTTCAGGAGCAGGTCTTTTCGGGGCAACTCATAAATGGTTCCAGTGTCCTCGATCACGCCGGGATGTGCCTGGCGCAGGCGCTGAAGTGTCTGTGCTTTTGTTTGACGGGTGGAGAAACTCTTGTGGGCATTGTATGATCCGTCTTCCGAAATATAGCGCGGTGGCGTATCCGCGACCATAGCGGTAAACGCAAGCACCAGCAAAGCCGGGCGCAGCATGTGCCAGGGCAAGGCCAGGGGTCGCAGGTGATATACGATCGGTAGAACAAGGAGCGCCCACAGGTCCGTAAGGTCAACAACCCGCGTCAGCTGCAGGTGCAGGTCGGCTTCCAGCCAATCGATGAAGGGCTGCGACCCTTCCGACTTCCACCAGGTGAAGCCCAAAGCCGTGATGCCGATCACCCATTTGCGTTGCGTTGGAAACAGGGAGATGAAGGTGCCGGCGAAAACGATCAGTCCCGTAAAGTCGGAAAGCTTGCCGGTGACGAAGTTGCCATAGGCCTCCTTCCAGTAACCATCATTCAGAAGGAGCAGCACCAGGCTCAGTAGAAAGACCGGGTGGAGCAGCAGCGTTGGCTTCGTAGGTTTCATGAAGGGAATTTACAGTCCTCTGGTCAAAATTGGTGTTAAGGCAGACCGATGCGCCGGATCAGCGTTACCGCCTTCTTCCATACCTCGCGTTTCCCCTCCGTATGGATCACGTCCACTAAAACCACGTAGGCCCCGATCGGCAAGGGCCGGTTCTGATCATCAAGCCCGTTCCAGGTCCAGGTGTTGCGTGCGCCGGCAAGCGCGCTTTGCACCAGCCTGCGAACCGGCTGTCCCCGCTCATTGAAGATCGAGATGTTGACCACAAAACCCGGCGCATCGAAGGTGGCCTGGATAAAGAGGAGGTCCTGGTAGCCATCGTTATCCGGCGAGAGCACCGACGGCTCGATGGTCAGGCTGCCTTCTAGAAAGCTTTTACGCAACTGCGAGTTTGCATAGCCGGGCGTGCCCCATCCCGCCGAAGAAGCCGCCGAATGCCAGTTGCCCGCCTCGTTGGAAGGCCCTCCCGGGTCCAGTCTTTCCAGCGAAACGCCTTCGTCATCCGTGATCAGGGGAAAATGCCATTTGCGGGAGTAATGCAATTCGTCGGTATGTGCGCCGGGCGTTGTGAGCACGATCGTTCCGCTGTCATCGGGAAGTGAGGGGAGGGCGGCGACGGTCAGCACCCGCTCCGGCGCCTTCACCAGGTAGTCGCGGTTGAGGGCAAACACATCTTCGGTCAGCAGCAGGTATTCGTCGGGATAGAGGGCGAGCGGCTCTTCGGTGATGCGCCGCGTGTTGACCAGGGCGCCGTTGCCGTTGCGGTTGGAGAGATAAAGGCTCCTTGCGTCGATGATCCCCTCGCTGCGGTTGAGCAGCTCGAGGTAATCCGAGCCGTTGGGCTTCGGGTTGAACAGGATCTCATTGATCACGACCTCGCCCTCCCGCGCTTCGCGGGCCCTGCCGGCAGGTGCGCGCTGCTCCGTCAGCCGGTTGCCCTTGCAATCGGGAAGCCCGTTCACTACCAGCGCATAGATCCGGCCCGCTTCCATCGGCGCAGCCAGGCGCAGCATCACGTTGCGGAAGAGCGGCTTCTGTGCCTCGGCATTCAGGATCGGGATCGCCGGCTCGAGCCGGTAGCGGGTGAGCAGCGCGGCATCCGCGCTATCTACAGGCTCATCAAATACGAGCAGGACGCTCAGGCTGTCGGCAGAAAAGCTACGCAGGAGCCGCGGCGGAAGGCTGTCGTTCCGCACCGCTTCCACCGAATTTCTTTTGCCCGGCGTTCCGCCCGATGCGTTGCGGCTCGGCGCCCAGTTGCTCCCCCCGGTGCAGGGTTGCCGCGGGTCGATCATCTCCAGCGACCAGCCTCCGCCCGCTTTCGCACCGCCGCCATACCACCGGTCGGAATACTCGAGGGCATGGATGGTCATCCCCTCGCGGTTGACCAGGCTGAGAACCGCCCCGGCATTGGGCAGCGAAGGGAAAGCCCCGAGCCCGATCGTTTTCCCCTGTCCTGCCAGCAGGGTCGCGCCGCTGTTGCTGCTGACGATGAGGATCGAATCGGGTGGCAGGGTAAGTGGGGGAAAGAAGGCGCTGGTGGAAGTGCCCGATTGCAGGCGCCATCCGCCCAGCTCCACCGACTGGCCCGACACATTGCGCAGTTCCACCCATTCGGTTTCCGGGAGTCCCTGCGAGGGCGAAGGCTGGGCCATCAATTCCTGGATCACCACGTCGAACCGCTTCACCGGGCGCCATTCAAACACCAGGCTGGTTGCGTCCCAGTTGCCCCAGTAATCCTGGAGGCCTTCCCCTTCGATCGTGTACGGCTGGTAGGTGGTGAAAGCCCCGTTGACACTCAGGTGCACGAGGGAATAGTTGCTATTGTCCACCACGGCGCTGGCGGGGTGGCCCATGCCCGGAATGGTGTAATGGTTCACGTCTTCCGCATCGGCTTCCAGTACCGCTTCGCTGAAATAGACATCCACCTGGTTGTAGGCGATGACTTTGGCCTGCACGATCCGCGGCGCATCCACATCCTGTATGTAGGGCGTAACGCGGATGTCATCGAAAAAATGCTTGCCGAAAAAGCTGCTCGTGCTCTGGCGCGCCAGGATCCCGAAGAAGCCCGCCAGGGGCAGGCTGGCGTCGGTCACCCAGCCCTGGGGCTGGTAGGTCAGCCCGGTGCCGCTCGGGTCGGCGAAGAGGTGAAACTGTCCCGCATCGGTGCGCACCACGCGGATGCGAAGCGGGTTGTCGCTCCGGTCGGTGATCCCGTCGGGACCGTCGATGATGCGCGTGATATTGCCGAAGACATCACGCCGGAAGAGACAGATCTCGTCCTCCGTGCCGCCGATCCGTACATAGTAGGCAGAAGTAGTGGAGAGGCTGAGCTCAGCGGAAGAGGCGCGCAGGTACACATCCACATAGTTGGCCGAAGAAGGGTTGAACGCCAGGCGCAGCGCGAAGTTCCATTCCATCGGTCCCGAGGTGTTGAGGGGTGTGCTGAGGTAAAAGCTGCTGTTGGCGGTGGTGTGGGCGCTCTGCAACGCGCCGGTTGGCGTCACCGTCCAGGAATGGAAGTTGCCGGTCCAGGTCGGGTTCTGCGTGAAGTTGCCATCGGAAAAATCTTCGGTCAGTTGCGCTTGCGCGCTAATGGCGGCAAGCAGGGCCGCCCACAGGATCATTGTCTTCATGAACCGAAGCTCCAGCGCCGTTTCGGGGCTTCCATGAGAAAAACACGCCGTTTTTTGGAGAAAAAAACAGTGTAGGCTACTTTCGTGCCCGATGAAAAATTGCACACAGAAACACAACGCCAAGAAACAGCCCTGAGCTGGGAAGGTGCGTTTGTGTGTACAACATACTGAAGGCCTTCCCGAGTGGAAGGCCTTCTTGTTGAATAACGAATAAAAAGCAAGGAACAAGGAATGTAGAAGGAGGGTAGAAGTATTAAGTAATAAGTAAGAATGATGCTTGCGTGAATGGAAAACGATTTCGATTCACAAAAACCAATTCATAACCGAAAGTGATGTGTCGGAGTAATCCGGTCGTCCTTTCATCCAAAACATCCGTGATACAATGAAAGTTGCCGTTGTCGGTGCTACCGGACTGGTAGGAACCAAAATGCTGCAGGTACTGGCCGAGCGCCGCTTCCCCGTTACTGAACTTCTGCCCGTCGCTTCCGAGCGCTCGGTGGGTAAGGAAGTGGAGTTCAACGGCAAGAAATACAAGGTCGTAAGCATGCAGGACGCGATCGCTGCCCAACCTGCCGTGGCCCTGTTCTCCGCCGGTGGCAGCACGTCCACCGAGTGGGCACCGAAATTTGCCGAGGCCGGAATCACCGTGATCGATAACTCCTCTGCCTGGCGCATGGACCCCAAGGTGCCCCTGGTGGTTCCCGAGGTGAATGCCCAGGTGCTGACCGCTGCCGACAAGATCATCGCCAACCCCAACTGCTCCACCATCCAGATGGTGGTGGCCCTCCAGCCCCTGCACCAGCGCTATGGCGTGAAGCGCGTGGTGGTATCTACCTACCAGAGCGTGACAGGCACCGGCAAGAAAGCCGTAGACCAGCTTTTCAACGAGCGCGCCGGCAAGGAAGGAGAGATGGCATACAAATACCAGATCGACCTGAATGCCCTGCCCCAGATCGACGTCTTCCTCGATAATGGCTATACCAAAGAGGAAATGAAGATGGTGAAGGAAACGATGAAGATCATGGGCGACGATTCCATTCGGGTAACCGCCACCACCGTGCGCATTCCCGTGATGGGCGGCCACAGTGAAAGCGTGAACGTGGAATTCAACCAGGACTTCGATCTCGCCGAACTGCGCCAGGTGCTTTCCGAAGCCCCGGGAGTGGTGGTGCAGGACGACCCGGCGCAGCAAATCTATCCCATGCCGCTCTGGGCGCATGAAAAAGATGAGGTATTCGTTGGCCGCCTCCGCCGCGACGAAACGCAGCCGAATACCCTCAACATGTGGATCGTGAGCGATAACCTTCGCAAGGGCGCAGCTACCAACGCCGTGCAGATCGCAGAATACCTGCTGGGTAAAGGAATACTCTAATGTGATCGCTGATCGCTGATGAGTTGATCGCTGATCTTTCTGGTGCTCATCATTCATCAACTATCACTCATCTCACTCATCACTGATCATTCATCATTCATCACAAAAAGGCCCCTTCTTCGTCGTTCGGGTGGCAAGAATGAACGCGGAGGCGGGGCCTTTTATATTTTGAATGTGGCTTATTTCTTCTTCCGGTAGGGGAAGTGCTTGCCGAATTTATTGGTGATGTCGTCGATCACATTTTCGGCGGGACGGGTATAGTCGGCGCTGCGCGTATACGTGTCGTTCCAGAGCGTTTCGCCATTGCTTACGAGGCGGCAGGCAGCGAAGATGTCGTTGGTCTTGTTCGCCACCGGGGGCGTCAGGATCGGGTTCGACTTGCTCACCTGCCAGAGGATGTCGCGGCCCATGTCGATGCCGAAAGATGCGAGGTCACTCATGTAGCGCTTCTTTTCGATCCGCATCCGCACGACGGCATCCACGCCCAGGATCCGGGCCAGCTCGCGGTCGTCGGTGGTCCAGGACTGGCGGATGGTGATCCCTGCTTCATCCAGTTGCTTCTGGGTGGTGCTGATGTCCTGCACCTGGATTTGCGACTGGTACCTGCCGGTGTTGGCCTGGCGCAAAATGCCGTTGTACAGCGACTGCTGGAAGGCCTTGCTCTCGCGTTCTTCAATCGCGGCGATATCTTCCGGCTTCAGCTTTTTTGGCTGGATGCCGGTGAAGACCATTTCTGCGGGCATGACGGCGATCAGTCGATGGGTGGCCGACTTGTTCTCGAAGTTGGATGCCGTGTACTGGCGGTGACAGGAAGCGAAGAAGACCAGGGCAACAGCGGCAAGGAGTAAATATTTTTTCATAGCGTTTCGTTTTTTATAAGACGAAAGAAACGCTATCCTCCCCCATACGGGATTTCTTAAAATTATCCTAAGGCGGGAAAGCCATCGGCCAATAGCTAATGGTCCCTTACTCGAACACCGTTTTCACCGCGATGTGCTCATTGGCATCCAGGTCTTTCTGCAGCATTTCGATCTTCATCCTGAAGGCATTGATCACCACGCGGCCAAGCGGCAGGCGCAGGTTGTCGCGGTTCTCCTGCACATAATTGACGATCGCATGTGCGGCTTTTACCGGGTCGCCTTCCTGCTTGCCGTTCATGCTGTCGATATAGGCATAGGTATTACCAACAGGTCCCTCGTTGTAAGCGTCGAGCCGCTGCTTCGCGGCCTGCATCGAGCGCCCGAGGAATTCGGTGCGGAAAGGTCCGGGTTCTACCAGCACCACCCGCACGCCGAAGGGCGCCATCTCGTACGACAGCGCTTCGCTGAAGCCTTCGAGCGCGAACTTGCTGGAGTTATAGATGCCGAAACCAGCGGCGGAGCGAATGCCGGCGCCGGAGGAGAGCTGCACGATATGGCCGCTGCCCTGTGCACGGAAGAGCGGCAGAAAGGCCTGGGTGACGGCTGCCATTCCGAAGAAATTGGTCTCCATCTGTGCGCGGATCTCTTCCATGCTGAATTCCTCGATGGCGCCAACCGTGCCGTAGCCGGCATTGTTCACGAGTACATCAACCTGGGCAAAGGCTTCGATGGCTTGCTGCACGGCCGGCGCGATCGCCGCTTCCTGCGTTACATCCAGCACGATGCCCAGCGTGCGGCCCGGCTCCCGCTGCGTAAATGCTTTTGCCTGTTCTTCCTTCCGGAAAGTGGCCGCTACGCGGTCGCCTTTCTCCAATACTGCCGATGCGAGCTCGGCGCCCAGTCCGCTGGATGCTCCGGTGATAAACCATGTCTTTGCCATATAATTCCTTGTTACAATAATCAGGCGAAGTTCCCTTCGCTATTCGATATTCACTATTGCCTATTGCCTACTGCCCACTGCCTGTTCATTCCTCGGCTTCCAGGGCCCGGTTGATGAAGTTGAGAAAAGGGTTGAGCGCCTGATAGGCTTCAACGGTCTTCCGGTGGATCGTGGCCTTCGTGAGCTCCTCATCGGCCACTTTCGTTTCTGCGATAAAGCTTTTCAGCTTGAGGTAAGTAGCTGCAGGATTGTCTTTTTCATAACCCTTGGGCATGGTGCTCAGCCGCTGCTCATCGCCCATGTACAGGTCGCCGAATATTTTTTTGAACTTCTTTTCGCCGATGATGGACTGGAATTCCT
>CBHWDR010000135.1:0-7379 GCA_966112575.1 uncultured Chitinophagales bacterium | reverse complement strand
TAGGCGCCACGCGAGCGGATGAATTCACGAATATCCGCCGAATCACCCCGGATCATTTCTACCTCGTGCCCGGTGTGGGTGCGCAAGGCGGAAGCCTCGAAGAGATCTCGAAGAAGGCGATGAACGCCGATTGCGGACTCCTGGTCAATGCCAGCCGTGCCGTGATCTATGCTTCAGCGGGCGAGGACTTCGCCGTCAGGGCCGGGGACGTTGCCCGTACCTATGCCGGGGAGATGAAAGCCTACCTCTGACCGGCGCTTACTCCATGTTCCCACATCAATAGCGGATCCTGTCTTATATTCATGAAAATTACCCCAAGACATGAGATCCTTCGCTCTGGTGCTTGCCCTGCTGTTCTGCCTATCCGCATCGGCACAGCAGAAAGCCAATTATGCGCTTGCCGCACGCTTCTCGCCAAAAAAGCTCGAGAAGATGCTTTTCTCCACCACCGTTGATCCGCACTGGCTGAAGCAGTCGGACCGCTTCTGGTACACGTATGAGACCACTAGTGGCAAGAGCTGGTACCTCGTCGATCCCGCCCGTGGCGATAAGCGCCTGCTTTTTGACAATGCGAAGATGGCCGCCCTATTGACCAAGGCCGTAGGCGACCCGATGGATGCCCAGCACCTGCGGCTCGACTCGCTGCGGTTCATCCGTGATGAGAACTGGATCCAGTTCGAGGTGCCCAGCACGCTCGACTCGCTGATCCGTGATGCGCAGCAGAAGAAGGGAGAAAAGCCCAAGACGGAGAAAAAGAAATTCTATTTCGAATACAACATCAACACCGCCCAGCTCGTGCAGCTCGGCGAGTTGAAGCGTCCAAAGCGTACGCCGCGCTGGGCTTCGGTTTCACCCGACGGACAGACCATCATTTACCAGAAGGAGTATAACCTCTACTGGATGGACCGTGCCAGTTATGAGAAAGCGCTGATCAACGAAGACGACAGCAGCATCGTGGATCATGCCCTCACGAAGGACGGCGCGGAGTTTTACAGCTGGGGGCCGGAAGGTTTTCTTTCCGGTGGAGGGGAGACCAATGTTGATAAAGAGAAGAACCGAAAGAAGCGCAAGCCGGCCGGTATTCTCTGGGCGGCCGACTCCAGGCATTTTGCCCTGGTGCGCACCGATGCCCGTGCCGTTAAGGACCTATGGGTGATCAACTCCGTGGCTGAGCCCCGTCCGACCCTGGAGACCTACAAATACTGGATGCCCGGAGAGAAAGATGCCCCGATCCAGACCGTTGTGTTATTCGACAATGCGACCAAGGGTTACAAGGAACTGAATGTAAAACAATTTAAGGACCAGGACATCAACGTATGGACCGCGCCGCAGAAAGTGAGCAGCCGGGACGACGACTGGCGCCCCACGCTCTGGCAGGGCACCAACGAGAAAATGTACTTCACCCGCACCAGCCGCGACCTGCGGCGCATCGACCTCTGTTCGGTAGACATCAATTCAGGCGAGGTGAAGACCATCATCCCCGAGCGGCTGAACACGTACGTGGAAGTGCGCCGTCCCGGCCTGGTGAATGGCGGCAGCGAGATCATCGAATGGAGCGAGCGCGATGGCTGGGCACATTTTTACCTCTATGATGGCAATGGCAACCTGAAGAACCAGATCACTTCCGGCGCCTATCATTGCGAGGATATCGTGCAGGTGGATGAGAAGCGGCGGGTGCTTTACTTCACTGCCAATGGCCGCGAGGCCAATGAGGATCCTTACTACCTCCACCTGTACCGGGTAAACTTCGATGGCTCGGGCCTCCGCCTCCTCAACGGAGGTGAGTACGAGCATGCCGTGAGCATGAATGATAATGAGACCTTCTTCGTGGATAATTACTCCCGGGTGAATACCATTCCGAAGTCGGCGCTTTTCAACAGTGAAGGCCGGAAGATCATGGACCTGGAGACCGCTGATTTCTCATCGCTGATGGCCGCCGGCTACAAGTTCCCGGAGATCTTTAAGGCGAAGGCCGACGACGGCATCACCGATCTCTATGGTGTGGTGTACAAGCCATTCGATTTCGATTCAACAAAGAAATATCCCATCATCGAATACGTGTACCCGGGTCCGCAGACCGAAGCGGTGAACAAGGCCTTCAGCCGCGGAATGGACCGCGTGGACCGGATCGCGCAACTCGGATTCCTCATCGTTACCGTTGGCAACCGGGGCGGCCATCCTTCCCGCAGCAAATGGTACCACAACTTTGGCTATGGCAATCTCCGCGATTACGGCCTCGCCGATAAGAAGGCCGTTGTGGAACAGTTGGCAGCCCGCTGGAACTATGTGGATATCGACCGCGTGGGCATTTTCGGACATTCGGGCGGTGGCTTTATGAGCACGGCCGCCATGCTGGTCTATCCCGATCTTTTCAAGGTGGCGGTCTCGTCTTCGGGCAACCACGATAATGCCATCTATAACCGCTGGTGGAGCGAGAAGCATCATGGCGTGAAGGAAGCCGTAGGCGAGAAGGGTGATACCACCTTCGCCTACAGCATCGAGCGCAACCCCGACCTGGCGAAGAACCTCAAGGGTCACCTGATGCTGGCAACGGGCGATATCGATAACAACGTGCACCCCGCGCAAACGATCCGCATGGCCAATGCCCTGATCAAGGCCAACAAACGTTTCGACCTTTTGCTGCTGCCGGGGCAGCGCCATGGCTATGGCGATATGAACGAATATTTCTTCTGGCGCATGGCGGATTATTTTGCCACGCACCTGCTCGGAACGGACGGGCAGCCGGTGAATATCGTAGAGATGGACCGGGAGACCGAGCTGAAAAAATAACTGCATGAAATTTGCGAAAGGGAGGCCATGAAGCCTCCCTTTTTTCTTTTCCTTTCTTTCCTCTTCCTGCTCACATCGGGTGCAAGGGTACCCTCGGGAGACCCGGCCGCCGTGAATAAGGCACGGGTGCTGAAACTGGTCAATGCCGTACGGGCGAAGGGGTGCAATTGCGGGGGCGCCTGGTATGGCCCCGCGCCGGCCGTACGTTGGAACGACAGGCTGGAGAAAGCGGCGCAAAGACACAGCAACGACATGAGCAGGAAGCGGCGGATGAATCACCGGGGTTCGGATGGTTCGGATGCGGGCGTACGACTGAAGCGTGCCGGTTATACCTGGCGCAGCTATGGCGAGAACATCGCGGCCGGACAGCGCTCCGAGGATGAAGTGATCGTATCCTGGATCGGCAGCGCGGGACACTGCCGAAATATTATGAACCCGGCCTTCCGGGAGATGGCCGTGGCCCGAAGCGGTAATTACTGGACCCAGGTATTCGGGAAAAGATAGCCGGTGCAACGTTCGGCGGCTGGTACTTGTCAGGCGGAGATGTATCTTCCGCCGATGTTCCGTACGATATGTTTTCTTGCCCTCCTGTTCCTGACCGGCTGCGTGGGCCGGCAGGCCTATTATGTCAGTCCGTTCAACGGACTTTCCCAGCCTTATCGTTCGATCCCCCATCACCGCGACTCGGTACGTGCGGGTACCTTTTTGCAGGCCGCGCTTGCCAGCGGCGACGCCAACGATTATGGGCTGGACAAGAAGTTTGCCGGCAACCTGAATCTTTCGCGGAGCTGGAACTTCGGTTCCTTCCAGGGCCATGCGGGAATTGGTTTCGCTGCAGGCAATTACCAGGTTAGTCCTTACGATACCTTCGCGATCAACAATGCCACCGTGGATACGAGGTACCTGAACGGGCGTACGGGCCGCTACTCCTTCCGCGGCCTGACCGCGGATGGAGCGATCAATGCCCGTACACCGATCGGGAGAGGGGAGTGGCGTTTCGTGGGGCTCGAGGCCGCCATCAGCCGGGAATACGGCCGCTACCTGGACTTCCGCGAGCAGTTGCCCGACTCGGTTGCTACCCTCGTGGTCCGTAGCCCTTACTATGCTTCGGGCGGGATCACCACCGAATTCGTTTTCGGCGGACCTGATCGCAACTGGGGTTTTCGATTTGCCTATGGCACTACGATCGGCAACAACTACCGGCGCTTCTCCGGTCCGGATGCAACGATCTTTCCGCGAACACTTGCGTTCAACTATTTCAATACCTCCTTCCAGATGACCTTCGACAAGGTCAGCTTTTTTGCCCAGGGAAATCTGGCGGAGAAGGCGCATAGTTTCCTGTTCGGCGCCAACTTGCGGTTGAGGAAGTAGGGTTTAACGGAGCATGTAAGATCGGGAATGCGTGGTTCGCTGTACATGGATCACTGCATCGAAATGCTTCCGAAGCTGCACGGGGCCAAACTGGCGCTCCATTTGCATGAAGCCGATCCCGCGATACAATAATTCACGGCCCGTCCAGGCTACCTCATTCGCCATTGGAAGGTTCTTCAATGGAAAGAGGAATGCAGGCACGCCTGTTTTTGCCAGGTAAAACTCGACCGATCCGGCGTAGGGTTTCTCCAGGGGGAAGGTTTTCCATTCGGTTTTTGCAAAGTCGGTGCTGGCTGTATAATCGCCCTCGGAAGTAGTGAAGGCAATCGGAAAGTAAGCATCGCCCAGGGCGCGGCTCAGCCAGTCGCCCGTGAGTCCCGTCATACGCGATACATGGCTGTTGTGCGCCCAGATCAGCATACGGGCCTCCGGGTGCAGTCTTGAATATTCAAGGATGTTGTAGGCCATGCAGCTATCGCGGTAGATCGTTGATTTTTCCCAGCTGATGTTGGGATAGAATTGCGTGAGCACGTTCACCTGGCGCACCAGGTTTTCCAGGGTGTCCACCGGGATGTTCGTGCCAGCCTGCAGGTTGCGGACCAGGACGTCAAGTTCGCTTGTGCGTATGATCAAGGAATCTTTGATCCTCGTCTTGTTTTGTTTCTCTGTATAAAACCTTAAGTTCAGCTGGTTCAAATTCCGGCTCAGGAAAAGCAGGCTGGTGTCGTAGTTCTTGGCAAAGCGTTCGAGGGTCCGGAGGGCAACGTAACCCGACTGCATGTCCATGCCACGGAACTGGATCTTCTGTTCATGCGCCTGGTTGTAACTGCGCATCCATTCGATGAGGTTCAGCAACTCCTCGCTGCGCCATACGGGGAAAAAATACTGGAGCAGTAACTTACGGGCACTGTCTTTCCCGTGAAGTACATAATCGTTCATTAAGTCTGCTTCGGGCAGTTCGTCTTCGATCATAAAGGTGTTGAAGCCTTTTTGTTCTACCAGGTATTGAAGCAGGCGCAGGCGGAACTGGAAAGGCTCACTGCTGCCATGTGTGGGCTCTCCAACCGCAATGAGCCTGGCATCTCCGATCCACCGGGACAGGGCGTCGAGATCCCGGTTATCCGCGCCGGGCTGAACGCCGGCCAGGGGCACGAGGTGCTGTTTCAGAAACCCGATTTCGGCGGTGGTTGGCTCCGCGATCGGCCGGGCGATATCGCTAACGACAACACCATCGATGCCGAGTTCAAAATCATCGAGCCATACAGTGCCACTTCCATTCATCATCCCGCCAATGAGCACATTCTCGACGTTCGCTCCCAATTCAAACCGGGCACTGAGCTTCTGCCATTTCCCCGGGCTGTCCGCGTCCAGGTAGCTGATCCGGGCCTGTGGGAGCGCGTCTCCGGTGAGTTGGAGCACGCCAAGGCCGGCCCGCGTACCCGTGTCGGCAGCGCGCATCCATCCCGTCAGCTCGATCCTCGTTTTCCCTTTCAGCAGGTCAGCGGGCAAAATCAGGTAAACTGCTGCGCCATCTACATCCTGTGCCGCTCTCGCGATGCCCTTACCGGTGATCTTCTGGGCAAACCTGCCGCCATGTTTCACCGACGCATCGCGCTGGAATTGATGTCCCCAATCGCTGCTGGTGGTCCAATAACGGAAATCGTCATTGCCTTGCGTGACCTCGAAACCGCGATTGTAGTTCAGTTGCAGCTGGGCGGAGACTTGGTTTGCCAGGAACAGAAGGAGGGCCAGGTAGACGGTGCGCATGCCGGGAGCTTTTATTAAAAATAAGCACCATTCGAATGGGAAGCAAGGTATTGGTATTGAGTAATGGGTATTGTGGTATTAGGGTATTGGGGTATTAGGGTATTGGGGTATTAGGGTATTAGGGTATTGGATTCTCGAATTAGCTCATTCCCTCACCTATATTTGCATCCATGGCTAACGATCAATTTCAATCCCCGGATTACTTCCAGGTGGACGAGCTGCTGTCTGAAGAGCATAAACTGATCCGCGAAACGGTACGGAACTATGTGAAGAAAGAGATCTCGCCGATCATTGAAGACTATGCGCAGCGCGCGGAGTTTCCCCAGCAAATTGTCCGGCAGCTTGGCGACCTGGGCTGCTTCGGGCCGACCATTCCCCATGAGTACGGCGGTGGCGGTCTCGATTATATTTCCTACGGCCTGATGATGCAGGAACTGGAGCGGGGCGACAGCGGCGTTCGCTCCACGGCATCGGTACAGGGCTCACTGGTGATGTTTCCCATCCATGCCTATGGCAGCGAAGAGCAGAAGCGCAAGTACCTGCCGAAGCTTGGCAGCGGCGAATGGCTCGGCTGCTTCGGCCTCACGGAGCCCGATCACGGCTCCAACCCGGCCGACATGATCACCAATTACAAGGATGCAGGCGATCACGTGATCCTCAACGGCGCCAAGATGTGGATCTCCAATGCGCCCTTCGCGCAGGTGGCCGTGGTCTGGGCCAAGGACGAAGCCGGCGACATCCGCGGCCTGGTGGTGGAGCGGGGCATGGAAGGCTTCTCCACACCCACCACCCATGGCAAATGGAGCCTGCGGGCTTCCGCCACGGGCGAGCTGGTGTTCGACAACGTAAAAGTTCCCAAAGAAAATATCTTCCCCAATGTCAAGGGCCTTAAGGGACCGCTCGGCTGCCTCACCAAGGCCCGGTACGGGATCGCCTGGGGCGCGCTCGGCGCTGCGATGGATTGTTACGACACAGCACTTCGCTACAGCAAGGAGCGCAGCCAGTTCGGACGGCCCATCGGCGGCTTCCAGCTGCAGCAGAAAAAGCTCGCAGAAATGATCACTGAGATCACCAAGGCGCAATTGCTCAACTGGCGCCTCGGGGTGCTTATGAATGAGCATAAAGCCACGCCGCAGCAGGTTTCCATGGCCAAGCGCAACGGCTGTGAAATTGCTGCCGACATAGCACGCGATGCCCGGCAAATGCTTGGTGGCATGGGCATCACCGGCGAATATTCCGTCATGCGCCATATGATGAATATCGAAAGTGTCATCACTTACGAAGGAACCCACGATATCCATCTGCTGATTACCGGCATGGATGTCACGGGTTTGAATGCCTTTAAATAGTTTCCGGGCACCAAACAACACCGCACTTAAAATGTTATACAAGCCAAACACCAGCCCCCGTAGGGCAGGGCAGTGTCGTATTGGACATTGTCGATTAAAACA
>CBHWDR010000134.1:0-7448 GCA_966112575.1 uncultured Chitinophagales bacterium | reverse complement strand
GTTCTGACCTCACCCCCGCCCCCTCTCCAAAGGAGAGGGGAGTTGGACATTCACCAATTCAAGCTGTCGTCTTTGGTCTGTCGTCTGTCGTCTGATAACTGCTATCTTCGTCGCCAAGCCACGACTGCCTTTGACCTTATCCGTCATCATAGTAAACTACAACGTCTGCTACTTTCTCGAACAATGCTTGTTGTCGGTACGCGCCAGCAAGGGTGTTGACGTGGAAACGATCGTGGTAGACAACCAGTCGACCGATGGCAGCGTCGAATACCTCGCGCCTCTTTTTCCCGAAGTGCGTTTCATCCGCAATGAATCCAACGCCGGTTTCGCAAAAGCCTGCAACCGCGGGCTCCGCGAAGCCACCGGCACGCACGTGCTCTTCCTGAACCCCGATACCCTGGTGGCGGAAGACAGCTTCCGGATCTGCCTGGATTTTTTCGGGCGTCATCCCGACTGCGGCGCGCTGGGCGTGCGGATGATCGACGGCGCCGGAAGGTTTCTCAAGGAATCAAAGCGCTCCTTTCCTTCACCCCTTACTTCGCTGTTCAAGCTCTTCGGACTGTCGTCGCTCTTCCCCCGCTCGAAACTATTCAGCCGCTACCATCTCGGCCACCTCGATGAGCGGATGAACCACGAAGTGGACGTGCTGGCCGGCGCCTACATGATGGTACGCCGCGACCTGCTGGAGAAGCTCGGCTCTTTCGATGAAAGCTTTTTCATGTATGCCGAAGACGTGGACCTCAGCTACCGCATCCAGGCGGAAGGATTCAGGAACTATTACCTTGCGGATACCACGATCATCCATTTCAAGGGAGAGAGCACGAAGCGCGGAAGCCTCAACTATGTGCGCATGTTCTACAAAGCCATGAGTGTATTTGTAAAAAAACATTATGGCGGTACGCGCGCCGGCTTCTTCAATGCCTCCATCCAGTTCGCCATCTGGACCCGCGCGGCCATTGCTGCAGGCGGCAAGCTCCTTCGATGGGTAGGCCTCCCGGTGATCGATGCGCTGATCATCCTTCTTTCCTTCTGGATCGTAAAGGAATTCTGGATCGGCTACGTCCGCACCGACCTCGTATTTCCCAGCGGCCTCCTTCGCGTCTCTTTTCCGGCATTCACGATACTTTATCTCGTGGTAGCCTATTATGCGGGCCTCTATGATCGCTATTACCGCCGCGGACACCTGCTGCGCTCCACCTTTATCGCTACGCTGGTGCTGCTCTCGCTTTATGCCTTGCTGCCGGAGCAGTATCGCTTCTCCCGGGCCATCGTGGTGCTCGGCGCCCTGCTGGCCTTTGTGCTGATCAGCATCCTGCGTACCCTGCTGATCCGGGCGCGGGTGCTCTATGCCCCGGTGGACGCGCAGTCGAAACCCTACATCCTCATAGCTGCAACCAACGAGGGCTACCGACAGGCGATGGCCTTTCTCGAAACCAATAAGGCCGCCGATAAGGTAATCGGTAGGATCGCGGTTGACCATACCGGCGGAGATGCGCTCGCAACGCTCGATGGTCTCCATCATGCGGCCGCTTCCCTGGGCGCCGAAGAGATCCTCTTCCACATGAACGATCTTTCCTACGAACGGGCGATCCATGAAGTGCAGGTCCTGCCCGATCGCTTCCGCGTGCGCTTCTTCGACGGACACAGCATCGTAGGCAGCGACGACCGCGCCTCGCGGGGCGAGATCCTCTCGGCCCAGGCCTGGCGCCTTGCGCGTCCTGCCAACCGGCGCATGAAACGCCTGATCGATGTGCTTGTTGCCCTGCTTGGTCTGCTGACCTTCCCCGTTCAGGTTTTTCTCCAGCGCAGACCCCTTCCTTTCTTTGCTAATTGCTTCGGTGTTTTGCTTCGCCGGAAAACCTGGGTGGGCTACATTCGACGCGAGGCCGAATTACCGGCACTCCGGGAAGGCGTGCTGCAGCCCAATGGCCCCGCGCCTTCCGGCACGGAGGCCCTGCCTGCCGAAAGCCTGCGCCTCATCGATCAGTGGTATGCACGCGAACACGACCCAATGCAGGACCTGGTGCTGATCTTCCGCTACTGGGCCAGCCTCGGCGGAACGAAACGGAAGGCCGGATAAACTCACCTTGCCTTTGTCTCACGTCTCACATCTCACGTCTCACATATTGGTATCTTTATTGAACGATTGAATTAATTCATGGCCAGAATCATCGACATAAAAATCCCCAGGGCGATCGCATCGGCCTTCGGATTGCCGGAGAATGACCCGCGTCGCCAGCAGTTGCGTGTGCTGAAAAAGCTGCTTAAACGGGCGCGCTTCACCGAATTCGGCCAGCGCTTTCGTTTCGACGAGATCCTGATGAGCACGCATGCCGGCAAGGAATTCCAGAAACGGGTACCCGTATACGATTACAACCGGATCTATGAGGAATGGTGGAAGAAAACCCTCGATGGTGTTCCCGATGTGACCTGGCCGGGAAAGATCAAATTTTACGCGCTCTCCTCCGGAACCTCCGAATCGGCAAGCAAATACATCCCCGTTACCAAGGAGATGCTGCGCTCCAATCGCGTTAACTATATCCGCCAGCTGATATCGGTCTTCAACTACGAGAACCTGCCCCGCAACGCCGTGACCAAGGGCTTCCTCATGCTTGGCGGCGCCACCGACCTGCAGAAAGGCAAGGCCGGCTGGTATGCGGGCGACCTCAGTGGCATCCTGGCCAAGGACCGTCCCTTCTGGTTCCAGACCTTTTACAAACCCGGCGGACGCATCGCCAAGATCAAGGACTGGAGCGAAAAGCTCAACGAGATCGTGGAGAAAGCGCCCGACTGGGACATCGGCTACATCGTGGGCGTGCCCGCCTGGTGCCAGATGTGCATGGAGATGATCATCGAGCATTACAAAGTGAAGACCATTCACGATATCTGGCCCAACCTCGGCTTCTTCGTGCATGGCGGCGTGGCCTTCGAGCCCTACAAGAAAGGCTTCGAGAAACTGCTCGGCAAGCCGATCGTTTATATCGAGAACTACCTCTCTTCCGAAGGCTTCATCGGCTACCGCGACCGCGAGGACTCCCGGGGCATGAAGCTCATTCTCGACAACAATATCTTCATGGAGTTCGTGCCCTTCAACGACCGCAACTTCGACGCCGACGGCAAGATGGTGGAAAACCCGGAAGCACTCATGATCCATGAAGTGGAAGAAGGCAGGGACTATGCCCTGCTCATGAGCACCAACGCCGGCGCCTGGCGCTACCTCATCGGCGACACGATCCGTTTTGTAGACCTGGAGCGGAATGAAGTGGTGATCACCGGCCGTACCAAACACTTCCTTTCCCTCGTGGGGGAGCACCTCAGCGTGGAAAATATGAACAGGGCAGTGGAGTTGGTGAGCGAAGAATTCAATATTTCGATCCCGGAATTCACGGTCTTGGGCTACCCGTATGAAAATCTCTTCGCGCATAAATGGTTCGTGGCCTGCAACGACGACGTGGACCCGGAAACGCTCTGCACGCGCATCGACCAGCACCTCTGCCAGATCAACGACGACTATGCCGTAGAGCGCACGAGCGCCCTGAAAAAAGTTTTCCTGGAAAAGCTTCCTGAAGATGCCTTCATGAAATTCATGGAGTCGAAAGGAAAACTGGGCAGCCAGCATAAATTTCCACGGGTGATGAAAGGAAAAATGCTGGAAGACTGGAATGCCTTCCTGGAGAAATACCGCAAGGGCGAAAAATAGGTGGGCCTTAACGGCGTGCTGACAAGTTTCGGACGGGCTATCTCCGCCCTCCTTAGTATCTTCCCGCCCATGCTCCAGGCACTGGCAAAAGGGATCACATTGGGCTTGCTGCTGGCGATCTCGGTTGGACCGATCGTGTTCACCGTGATCAAACAGAGTCTCAATAACGGCGTACGCGGCGGACTGGCCTTCATCTTCGGCATCTTCATGTCCGACGTGTTCCTGGTTTTCTGCGCCAATGTCTTCACCGAATTCTTCACCGGCCTGAAAGCTTACACCAACCTCTTTGCGGTCATCGGCTCGGCCCTGCTCATCGCCGTTGGCATCTATTTTCTCTTCTTTAAAAAAGTCAAGGTCAACGAAGACGGGGAGCAACTGCTGCAGTTCCGCAAGCGCGACTATGTGAAGATGTTCATCGGCGGGATGATCATGAACCTGCTCAACCCGGGCATCATCGTATTCTGGCTCACCACGGCTACCGCCTTCATCGACCAGAGCCTCAACCAGCGGATGATGATCTTCGGTACAGCCCTGCTCCTGGCCCTGAGCGCCGACGTCATCAAAGTGGTGCTCGCCAACAGCATCCGCCGGCGGCTGACGCCGAAGGTGATCCACCGGGTTAACCGGATCAATGGCCTGATCCTCCTCGGCTTCGGCCTGGTGCTGCTGATCGGCGCGCTGTTTTATAATAACACGGGCGGGCATTGATTTAACAAAGGGTATACGGATCATCGGTTAAGTTTACCCATGCTTTTCCGACTGCTGCTGCTCTTCCTCCTGCTGGGCCACGTGGCCGGTGCACAACGCAGTTTCCTGTTCATCAAAAAAAGGGGCATCAAAAAAGTCGGTACCTATTACGAGGGCTCGGCCATCCGCATTCGCGCCGAATTCGGCTACATCGAAGGCTATATCACCCGCATCAAATCCGACTCCCTCTTCATCAATACCCTGCCGATCGCTTTTGCCGACATCCGCGAGGTGGTCATCCGCCCGAAGAAAAAAGATCCTTATCTCAAAGAGCAGCTCCTGTATTCGGCAGCAGGTATGGCCATCACCACCACCGGCATGACCCTGGCTGAATGGACCGACTGGCGCACCGCCCTCGGCACCTCGGTTTCCATAGCCGGCGCCTCCTACCTGCCCCGGCTTTTCGGCATCTTCAAGCGGCGCCGCTACCGCATCGGCAAAAAATTCACCCTCAGCCCGATCGATCTGCAATTCAAGCCCGTTCAGAAAACCTTCTAACCTCCAACCCACCATCTCCGTCCTCTCCCCCTCTACATTCCTTGTTCCTCGTTCTTTATTCGATATTTCTCTCCCCGTCTCTCTTCCCTATCTTGCAACCATGAAGAAGAGCGGCGAAAAGAAGTCTTTCTGGTCAAGGGTCTGGACCTGGACCAAGCGCATCTTCCTGTTCCTCCTGATCAGCCACCTGGTGTACATCGTTGCCCTCAAGTGGATCGATCCCCCGATCACCATCACACAGTTCAGCAACTGGATCACCGGCAACGGGCTGAAGCGCGATTACGTGGATGCGCAGGACATCGCCGACGACATGCGGCTGGCCGTGATCGCTTCCGAGGACCAGCTCTTCCCCGACCATGAGGGCTTCGACTGGAAAAGCATCGAGCGTGCCCAGAAATACAATGCCCGCAAGCCCGGGCGTACCATGCGCGGCGGCTCTTCCATTAGTCAGCAGGTAGCGAAGAATGTTTTTCTCTGGCAGGGGCGAACGAAATTCCGCAAAGCCCTGGAAGCCTATTTCACCATGATGATCGAATTGATCTGGGGAAAGGAACGGATCCTCGAGGTCTACCTCAACGTGATCGAGATGGGCAAGGGCATCTTCGGCGTGGAAGCCGCGGCCAAAGCCTATTTCGGCAAGCCCGCCAAATCCCTCACGCGCAATGAATGCGCTATGATCGCCGCCTGCCTGCCCAACCCGAAGATCTACACCGTGAAGCCGCCGGCTCCGTACATCCGCGTCCGCAGCCCGCAGATCCTTCGCCAGATGGCCAACCTCTCGGCCGACCCCGATATCCACGCCCTGGTGGTGATGGAGAAGAAGGAAGAGCCGGTGAAGAAGAAGGGGAAGTAGGGATTGGGTATTAGGTATTAGGTATTAGGGAAAGGGACACCCGGTTACGATTATTTTTTTCCGAAGAGGATATCCACTCCATGCACTGCGATCTGCAGGCGGGCGGCATCGGTGCCCGAGACCTCGATCCAGGGTACGCCGGCATGCACCAGGAGATCCTAGTACATCCGGTAAATCCGCTGCCGCATGGCCAGGTCGGGCTATTCACGCAGCTCCTCCTTCACCCAGGGGAGGTCGGTGTTGCAAAGGAAATACAGGTCGTATTTCCGCGCTGCGATCTGCTTCAGGATCCAGGTATGGCACTGGCCGAAAGCCACCTCGCACCAGACCTTCATCACATACATATCGGTGTCGATGAAATAGAGATCGTTCTTCGCCTGCAACTGCATCTGGTCTTCGAGCGCCAGCTGGCCTTGTGCAATCGTGAGCAGGTCGGCGTAGCCATAGTCCTTGCCATTGGTCGTCAGGTATTCCCGCGCGAACTCGGGGCACCAGGCCGTACCGTAGTGCTCGGCCAGCTGCCGGCACAGGGTGCTTTTTCCCGTGGATTCGGGTCCGATGATGACGATCTTTTTCATTGGTGATGGCGGGCTAAACGGGCAACAAGCTAAGGTTTTCCGGGCCGCTCCGGGTAATGGAACTGTAATTTATCCCGCCGGGGCAAGGGTGGTGCGCTTACGCCATTCGGCCAGGCCCCAGAAAGCCATCGCCAGCAGCACCACGTAATAAACGGCGCTCAGGGCATAGCCTTTAATGGCATAGAGCGGGATGGAAGCAATGTTCGTGGCGATCCACCAGTACCAGCTCTCCACTTTCTTTTTCGCCATCAGCCACATGCCGGTGAAGGCGGTTGCCGATGCGAAGCCGTCGGCCCAGGGAATCGATTCATTGAATTCTTTCTTCAGCAGGGTGATGGCGGAGAAGAGGGCCGCGTAACAGACGATGAAAAAAAGGAGCTGCGCCTGCACTTCCTGCCGGCTCGAAAAGCTGATGTGCAAGACCGGTTCATTCCGGGCGTTCCGCCGCGCCCAGAGCCACCAGCCCCAAAAGCTCATCGCCGTGTAATACAGGTTCACCGCGGCTTCGCCGGGCAGATGTCCCTCAAGGCTAATATAGATGTAGATGATCGTGCTGATCAGTCCTACTGGATATACAAGGATGTTTTCCTTCCGCGAAAACCAGACGCTGCCGATCCCGCTGGCCACCGCGATGGCTTCATGCGGCCTGGTGCCGCGGAGGTCAGACAGGAACTGCTGGAAAAATGAGGACATGGCTGCAAACCTAAAGGGGATTTCGGAGATTGATGGATTTCGCAGATTTGGGCTTGAGATCGTGAGACAGATTTTACTGATTCAATTAAACAGTAAAGGGCCGAAGAAGCAAAGGACGGAAGAAATGAGATATCCGATCGTTATTGAATTTTCAAGCAATGCTCCGTTCCCATTTCGAGTCGTAGTGCTGTTGTATTGAACAAATCTTCTGTTTGCTATATACATCTTATAGAGCAGGTACATGATGGCAAACTGCATCATGCTAATGAAAATTATTTTATGGGGTACATGGTTAATTTGAGGTACCTGGCTTTTGATTAGTCGTATAATCGTAAGCAGGTTAAGTAAAAGAAAAACCGAAAACAACGACAGCGCTGAG
>CBHWDR010000133.1:0-7451 GCA_966112575.1 uncultured Chitinophagales bacterium | reverse complement strand
CATCAATTCCGGCGCCAAGCACGCGGCCGTGCATCTCTGGGAAGATCCCGCCGGCGGCTACCCCGCATCGATCGTGTATCCGGCAACGGCTGCAGCGGTGGCCAGCGCAAAGGGCACCCTGGTGATCAAAGATCCGGGCAGTGCAAATCCATTATATGAGCCTGCGTACCCCGCAACCATGGGTAATATCACTTCGCCCTATCTCGTTCCGAGCAAGATGATCTGGAGCGGCGCCAATTCCAACCGCACCTTCACCTTCAAGGACCTGAAAGTAAAGCTCTCTACCAGCTCGTCTACCGTTTACCTGAAAGGCGACGTGTACACGACCCAGAATGACAATAACACCACCGGGGGCTGTGTCAGCCGTGGCGGTATCCTCCTTGCCGCCAACAACCCCCTGATGAATGGCTACATGGTCTGCGGATCGGAGCGCAGTGTTTATCTCTCCCTGAGCACCCTGCAGCCCGCATCCGTTACCCTGCGCGCTTTCCGCGATGTAGCACCCTTCGGAATTTTCGATGATCTGGACCGCGCTGCCGCGAATGAACTGCTGATGCGCGATGAACAGGGAACCACGCTTTCCAAGGTGGTGACAACCATCAGCCAGCCGGTGACCGAGTTCACCCAGTATGGCCCTTATGTTTTCTCCGGACAGGGCGCAGGCTCGCGTTTCAGCGTATGGATGACTGCCAGCCTCAATGGAGTTGACTACAACAATATTTACCTGGTCAATAATCCCTGCAATCCCCTGCCGGTATCGATGACGGCATTCACCGTTGCCCGTAACGGACAGCAGGTACAGCTACGGTGGACGACGGCCCGTGAAGAGAATAACACTGGCTTGGCCGTGGAGCGCAAGTCGGATGGTACAACCTGGCGCCAGGTCGGGTTCGTGCACGCGCAGGTTGCCGGTGGTACTACCGACCTCGTACAGAACTATGCATTCAGTGATCCCAACGCGGGTAAAGGTTTGTTGCAGTACCGACTCCGTCAAACCGATATCAACGGAAGCGTCAGCTACACCGAGATCAAGACCCTGCGTGCCGAAGGCCAGACCGGGCTTGACGTATCGGTTTTCCCCAATCCGGCCAAAGGTCCGTTCACGGTCCTGCTTCCCAACGAAACAACCTGCGATATCCAGCTCTGCGACGGAAGCGGACGCGTGTTGAAGCAATACAATGGCGTGAAGGGTTCGCGCACCATGGAAACCGTGCAGCCCGGCCTCTATTTCGTAAAGATCATCGATCGTTCAACCGGCACATCGGTGTCGAAGAAGATCATGGTGCAATAAGATTGGGTGATCCTTCCCAATGGTCCAGTGGTAATGAAAAGGCGCTCTCCGGAGCGCCTTTTTTATTGTTGTGCCGCTTTTTTGATATCCACCAGTTCTACTTCGAAGACCAGGGTAGCGCCGGCGGGGATGGCGCCCATATCATTCATCCCGTATCCCAGCTTGTAGGGAATGAAGAGCTTGTATTTCGATCCGAGGGGCATCAGCTGCAGTCCTTCGGTCCAGCCGGCGATCACGTTGCCCAGCGGGAAGGAGAGGCCATTGTTCTGGTCGAATACCGTTCCGTTGAGCAGGGTACCCTTGTAGTTCACGGTTACAGTATCGGCGGAAGCAGGCTTCTGGCCCTTGCCCTGGACGATGACTTCGTATTGGAGGCCGGAGCCAGTGGTCGTTACCCCGCTGCGCTTGCCGTTCTTTGCGAGGAAGCGCTCACCTTCTTCAATGTTCTCGATCAGTCGTGGGTTGGTGTTCAGCCTTTTCATGATCACGAAATTGGCCTGCTCCTCATTCATGGCCACCGGCTTGTTGCCGTACACATCATTGATCGCTTTATTGATCATCGCGATGTTGAGTTTTTTGATCCCCTGCTGTTGATAAAAGTTGGCCACGAGCAAACCGATCGCGTAGGATGTGGAATCATCAAAGCTTTTCATGAAGGTTGTCTTCGCAGGCACTGCCGGCTTTTTTACCGGGGTCTTCTGGGCCTGGGCAGCAAGGGCGAAGAGCGTGCACCCGCCTATGATCAGTTTTTTCATGTCTGGTTATTAGGCAGCAAAAATAATCGTCCCGGCGAGAAAGTTCATTGGCCTAATTTCGGCCCATGAGCCTCGATGTATTTTCCCGCCCCGTGCAGCTCCGCTGGTCTGACCTCGATCCCAACTATCATGTTCGTCATTCGGTGTACTACGACTGGGGTGCCGCGCTCCGCGTTGATTTTCTGAATGAGGAAGGCCTGACGTCGGAAGTGATGCAGCAACTGGGTTTCGGCCCGATCCTGTTTCGTGAAGAATGCCTCTTCCGCCGCGAGATCCGTTCCGGCGATACGCTGCATATCAACCTCCACGTGACCAAAGCCCGCAACGACTTCTCCCGATGGTCGATCCGGCACCAGATCATCAAGGACGACGGCACGATTTGCGCCATCCTTCACGTGGACGGGGCCTGGCTCGATCTCGCCCGACGCAAACTGGCCACTCCTCCGGAGCTGGTGCACCAGGTTTTTGAGAAGATGCCCAGAGCAGAGGAGTTTGCGTGGATTTGAAGAGTTCCAGGGTTCAAAAGTTCAAAGTTTCAATAGTTAGCATGAATAACTCTTGAACTATTCCTTCTCCAGCATCCGGATCTGGTGTGGGTATTGCGTGGCATGGGAGAGGAGGAGGGTGCGGATATAGCTGTTTTCTTTGTAAGGCTTGATGTATTCCGCAATGCTCGTTTCGGTGAGGGCCACGCTCCGGGGCAGATAGCCCATGCCAAAGAAACTGCCCTGGACCACCATGATGCAGGAAAGCTCATCGTCGGTGAGGCCCTTGTCCAGAACCAGGTAGGAGGGTCGCTGCGTCAGGGCGGCGATCGCTTCGAGTACACGATTGTTGTATTCCAACGGTAACTCTTCCCGCTTACAGGCGCCGTGGCAATGCCCGTCGCTGATCCCCACGCAATCGTCGTTGCCGGTCTGCATGAAACAGAGCTTCGGACAGAGCGCGTGATCTTTCATCAGCTTGCGCAGCACTCCGTGGCCATCCACCTTGTAATGAAAAGTATAGATCGGCGTACCGGTCTTTCGTTTCTTTTCGATGGCCAGGCGCATGTAGCCGTTCTGGTCTTCGTACACAAAAATGCCGAAGACGTCTTCCTGTTTTTTTTGCGAGGTATTGAACTGCGGCCAGAGGCGCTTGATCTCCGTGGATTCGAGGATCGCTGCCATGAGTTCCGTGGCGGTCGACTGGAAGGAGATCGCATAGGTGTTGCGAATGAAATTCTGCTTCTGCCGGCTATCGGAGTTGTTGCTGAAGTGACTGTTGACCCGGGTGCGGATGTTCTTGGCCTTGCCTACATAGATCACCTTGCCTTTCTGGTCGTGGAAGTAGTAAACGCCGGGCGTCTTGGGCAGGGCTTCAAAATGCGCCTTGGGCACATTGGGTGGAAGCACCTGCTCTTTGGAGTTGCGGTGCAGGCTGGTGTCGATGAGTCCCTTGCTGTCATTGGCCAGCAACTGCTGGAAGAGGATCACCGTTGCGTCGGCATCGCCGCCCGCCCGGTGGCGGTTGTTCAGGTCGATGCCCAGCGAATGACAGAGGTTGCCAAGGCTGTAGGAAGGATGGCCGGGAAGGATCTGCCGGGCGAGCCGGACCGTGCACAATTTTTTAGCATGAAAAGTGTAGCCGAAATGATCTAGGTGGTTCTTGACAAAAGAGTAGTCGAAGTTCACATTGTGCGCTACGAACACGTTTCCCTGGAGGAGGGTAAAGACCTGTTCGGCCACTTCTTCGAAATAGGGCGCATCGGCCACCATCTCATTGGTGATCCCCGTGAAAGCCTGGATGTACTTGGGTATGACCTGGCCCGGGTTGATCAGCGTCTCGTACTGCTCCACCACTTTTTCCCCGTCAAAAATGCGAATAGCGATCTCGATGATGCCGTTGGCCGAGGCATAACCGCCAGTCGTTTCAATATCTACGATCGCGTACTGCAAGAGGAGTATTTTTGCCGGGTTGGAAAGGGCATCGAAGGTCTAAAAAAATTAGCAATGAACCAACCCTTTGGGAAATATTTAATGTTTGAGAACCGGCTTCGCAAGGTCTATCGCCACCTGACCAAACAGGCCCGAAATGCCGGCATCACCTGCTTCCGGATCTACGACCATGACCTGCCCGAGTTCCCCTTTATCGTGGAATGGTATGAAGGCCGGCTCTACGTATCGGAATACAAACGGCGACATGGACTGGGCGAGGACGAACACGAGGCCTGGCTGGAAGGTTGCCGGGACGTCCTTTCCCAGGTGCTCGAGGTGCCCCAAGAACAGGTCTTTTTCAAGATGCGCCAGCGGAAGGAAGGACGGCAGGGACAATACCAGCGCCTTGCCGAGGAAAAGAATGAATTCCTGGTGCAGGAGAACAGGCTGAAGTTTATCGTTAACCTCAGCGACTACCTCGACACGGGCCTCTTCCTCGATCACCGCATCACCCGCCAACTGGTACGCGAGGAGGCGAAAGACAAACGGGTGCTGAACCTGTTCTGCTACACGGGCTCCTTCTCCGTTTATGCCGTGGCCGGCGGGGCTTCAAAAGTTGTGTCCTCGGACCTTTCCAAGACTTACCTCGATTGGACGGTGCGCAATGTCGCGCTCAACTTCCCCGATTATGCCGGTCATGAAGCGGCGCATGGTGATGTGCTGGCCTACCTGCCCACGCTCGCGGACGGGAGCTTCGACCTCATCGTACTCGATCCGCCCACGTTCAGCAACAGCAAGCGCATGGAGGGTATCCTAGACGTGCAGCGCGATCACGCCGGCATGATCAACCAGTGCCTGCGCATCCTGGCTCCCGGCGGCACCCTTTATTTCAGCACTAATTTTACCCGCTTCGAGCTGGATGGGAAAAACATCCGCGTAAGCAACACAAAGGATATCACGCGGCAAACCACACCCTTCGATTTTCCCAAATTGAAACGACCCTGCTTCCGGTTCACCAAGTGAGGGAATAAAAAAGCCCCCGTCAGCTGACGGGGGCTTTTTTAATGATCCGTGGATCAATACAGGTAACTGAGGGCAGTCTTGTCGTTGTTGTTGAACGGGCGGCTCTGGTTGCTGCCGATGCAGGCCAGCATCCAGGAATTGGGGTCTGCCGTTGTGGGCGTGCCCGGGATGTTGATCGCGCCAACGGTGGAAGCGCCTTCATTGGAATAGGCACCGCCGCAGCTGTAGGAGCGGTCCATGTAGTCGGTATGACGGAAACCGATGCAATGGCCGATCTCATGGGCGAGGATGGTACCCAGGTAGTTGTTGAAGGTCGCTGAGCCATTGCCCGCACCGATGTACGAGGAGTTCACCTTAACCTGGTTATACGGCTCTCCGGTGGAGGTGGGGAAGCCGGCGGAAGCCAGGTAGGATCCACTGCCGCGAACGATGCTGATGTCTGCATTACTCGAAACACGCTGGAACTTCACCTGGAGGTTCTCCGCATTATACCGGGCCAGGGCCACGTCCAGTGCCGCTACATAGCCCGATGGGAGGCGGCTCGAGATGCTGACGGTGATCGTTCGGGGAAGGCTGGTGACCAGGTTGGTCGTGCGGTACTGCTCCGAGGTGCCCACCCGAAGGATCGAGCCGGAAGGTCCGCGGTCGAGCATTTCAGGGGTGAGAATGATGTCGCCCTCCACCAGGTAGCCGTCTTCATGTACCTGGGCGGTACTGGTTCCAAAACCAAGGGCGCGGATCTTCGCCTGTACTTCGGGCGAGATCTGGTCGTTTGGCGTTACTTCTTTCGCATCGCGTTTGCAGGAGCTGAGGCTGATCGCGGCCAGGGCGGCCACGGTTAAGGGCATCCAGATCTTTTTCATGTGTGTGTAAGGTTTCGTGATGTAACTGGTTAACACCATCAATTTCGGGCATTAAGAAGACGTTAACAAATCGAAATAGGCAACCCTGTTGCATTACCCCGGATAGGGTACCCCTTCCGGCTAACGTGCGGGGAATTCGTATCTTGGATGGAATGTCCAGAACCCTTTTCCTTCGGATCATTTCGCTCTTTCTGCTGCTGCCGATGGTGGGCGCAGCCCAGAAGGGGGGTGATTCCTGTGCAGCTGACAGCAGCAGGAATCGCCCGCGGGTCGCCCGCGAAGAGCTGACCACCGGCGGGCTGGATCTTAGTCTGAACCACCTTCGGCAGGCGCATCGTTTTTTCCCGGGCTGGCTGGGCGATTCGATCCGGATATCCATTAAGGAACTTCGGCTGGATACTTCGGATATCGATATTGCCGGCCGCTGGTTCAACAGCGGTGTGGGTGCACCACAGGCTTCTTCACATGCCGCGGTTATGACCACCATGGCTGCAGGCGCCGGAAACACCTCACCCTTTGCCGTTGGCGCTGCGCCGCGCGCGCTGGTGACCGCTTCCGATTTCGCCAGCCTGCTTCCCGACCCGGTTGCCGTGTATCAGCAGTTTCGGATCTCCATACAGAATCATTCCTATGGCACCGGCGTGGAAAATTTCTACGGCGCCGACGCACGTGCTTATGATCAGACCACGATACAAGTGCCCTACCTCCTGCATGTGTTCTCTTCCGGTAATTCAGGAACGGCTACACCGGGTACCGGCACCTATGCCAATCGTGCGGGCTTCGCGAATCTGACCGGCAGCTTCAAGCAGGCAAAGAACATCCTTACGGTGGGCGCCACGGACTCATTCGACCGCGTTGTGCCCCAAAGTTCGCGGGGGCCGGCCTATGACGGCCGGGTGAAGCCGGAGCTTGTGGCTTTCGGAGAGGATGGGAGCTCGGGTTCGGCCGCCCTGGTTTCGGGTACCGCGGCGCTCCTGCAGCAAGCCCTGGGGACAAACCCACTGCCACCGGCGCAGCTGGTAAAGGCGCTCCTGATCAACAGCGCGGATGATGTTGGCGCGCCGGGACCGGATTATGTTTCGGGGTACGGAAGCCTGAATGCGTACCAGGCGCTTCGGACCATTGAAGCCGGCTGCTACCTTAGCGGAAGCGTTCAATCTGCGCAAACGGTGGCGGTGTCATTGACGGTACCGACGGGGACCCGCCGGCTGAAGCTCACACTGGCCTGGACCGATCCGGCTGCAGTTGCCAATGCATCAAAAGCCCTTGTTCACGATCTCGATCTTCGGCTCATCGACCCTTCGGGCCTGACCTGGCTGCCCTGGGTGCTCCACCCGCACCCGGATTCGCTTACGCAGGCAGCGCAACGCAGGAGGGACACGTTGAACCCCGTGGAGCAGATCACGATCGACCTGCCTGCCGCCGGCACGTACACGATCGAGGTGCGCGCCGGTTCACTAACCGCCACGCAGGCCTTTGCACTGGCCTGGCAGTTCGACGTGGTGAACCAGTTCGACTGGGTCTATCCCACGGTAGCCGATGTGCTCCAGGCAAATAAGACCGGGGTACTGCGCTGGCATTCGGAACGTACCGGTGCAGCCTC
>CBHWDR010000132.1:0-7462 GCA_966112575.1 uncultured Chitinophagales bacterium | reverse complement strand
GTTGGTGCTGGGCCTGGTGAAGGACACGGTCGGCAACTTCGTGGCCACCCACGATCCGGCGCCGATCGGCGCGATCGGCTTCGACCTGGACTACTACTCTTCGACCGTCCACGCGCTCGACATCCTGCGGATCGAGCACGACCGGCGACTGCCGCGCATCTTCGCCTACATGGACGACATCTACAGCAGCGACCAGGGCCACGTGACGCCGCAGCGTATCGATGAACAGGGTACCTTTCGAGTTCAGTACATATTGCTTCCACTGGACACCGCCCAGGACTTCAATGATGTTGGAGAACTTCAGGGCATCCGAAATATTCAGCTGACCTTCTGCGGCCCAGAGGTCGGTGCGGTCGAGGAAGAGGGCGCCACGGGGAATAGGCTGTCCTTTGATCGTCGATGCGGCCGTGTTGAAGGCGGCAGTTCCGGGGAGCAGGCGGCCCTGGTCAGCAGCGGTGCGGGCGAAGCTATGCGCATTGGTCATGCTGGGCACCAGGCCATTCTGGTAGGCGGTGAGCATGTATCCGGCATAGTTGCCTACATACTGGGGGAACCAGGTCGTGGAAGGCTTCCAGGACTCGTTGATCAGTGAAGCGAGGGCCGTGGCATTATACGAGCCACCGGCGTTCTCCTGGGTGGTATAGCTGCGAACGAACCAGTTCTTGGCGCGCACTTCAAGTTTGTGCTGGGCGATCTGGAGGTTGCGGAGGGAATAGCGGTCGGCACCGGTATACACCGTGGTACCTGTTCCGTAATAGGTATTGAGAGAGGCTTCAATTCCGGGACGGATCATGTAGTGCAGGCCGGCATTCATCTTAAAGTTGAGCGTGTTGTAATCCACCAGCGACTTCTCTTCGTAGCCGGTGCGGGACACGTTCTGGGTCGAAGGATACCAGTTGTTGCGCAGGCCGATGTAGAAAGGCAGCATCTGGCTCACTGCAGGCTGCAGGGTCGAAGGCAGCGCGCCGATGAAGCCGTTGATCTGGGCCTGGGTGGGGATGTTGGGCAGGCTGGCGTTCAGCAGGGCCACGATATCCGGACCACCGGCGCCGATGATGCCCGCACGGGTCTGGGCCTGCACGGCCTGGGCGATGAAGAGCATGTTCTGCGAGATCTGGTCGCCGTAAACATTCACGCCGTCGTAGTTGGGATCCGTTTCCCGGTTGCCGCCGACCACTTTCGAAATGATGTTGTTGCGGGCTACGTTGTTGTAGTCGTAGGCCTGCCAGTCTTTTGCTTTCAGCAACTGGCCGGAGATCTTGAACGCCCATTTGTCGTTCCAGTTCTTGCCGTAGCGCATGGACCAGTCGTAATAAGCTGAAGGACGCTCACCACCGGGATCGTTGATGTGCATGATGCCCTGCTTGACGTTGAAGCTGAGGCCCTGGTACTTGAAGGGGTTCTTGCTGTTGATCAGCAGGGTGCCGTTCATACCGCCCGAGCCGTAAAGCGCCGAAGAGGCGCCCGCCAGCAGTTCGATATTGTCGACATCCAGTTCCGACAGGCCCACGATGGAACCCACGGAGAAGTTCAGGCCCGGGGCCTGGTTGTCCATACCATCGATCAGCTGGTTCAGCCGGGTATTGCCCGAGCTCATGAAACCACGCGTGGTTACGGTACGGAAAGAAAGCGAGGCAGTATGCATATCAACGCCCTTGAGGTTGGCGATCGCCTGGTAGTAATCCGGACCGGGAATGGCGCGCAGCGTTGCTGCCGACATCCGTTCTACGGTTACAGGAGCCTCAATAATGCGTTGGGGTGTGCGGGAGGCCGACACCACGATCTCGGTTGCCAGTGTGGATGCAGGGGTGAGTTGAACATCGAGTTCGGTGCCGGCGGCGGTCACCGATACCTCCTTGGGTTCGAAGCCAACAGAGCTGAACTGAAGGGTCAGCGGGAGCTTCTTGACGTTGATCCGGAAATTGCCCTGGGCATCGGTAAACGTGCCTTCGGTGCCGTCTTTCACGGAAACCGATACCGCCTGAACACCTTCACCGGTGCTGGCGTGACGCACACGGCCGGTAAGCGTGATGTTCTGGGCAAATGCGGTTTGGATCAGGAGAAAGAAAGCCGTAAGGAATACAGCTGAAAAGCAAACGCTTTTTCTCATAATTTGGAATTTAGTTTTGGAATGGTGGCGCAATCGTTTTTAGCAGAATGTTCCAAGCCCTTCCGAGGTGGACTTATTCGGCGGAAAAATACGTATTCACATTGTTTTAAGGAAATTTTGTTTCCCTGATTTTGAATAAGTTGTTGAAATTTCAGACCCCCTTATTGCCTCTGTAAATCGGGTCCGGAGTACTTTCGGGGCATGAGCTCCTTCTCCTTCCCGCAACAGTCCGGATTCTACCAGGGCAAAGTGCGCGATGTGTATTACATCGGCACCGACCGGCTGGTGATGATCGCATCCGACCGCATCTCGGCTTTCGACGTCATCCTCCCCCGGCCGATCCCCTTCAAAGGACAGGTGCTCAACCAGCTCGCCGCTTATATGTTACGTGCCACCGCCGATGTTTGTCCCAACTGGCTCGAGACCACCCCGGCACCCAATGCCTCCCTGGGCTGGCGTTGCGAACCTTTCAAGATCGAGGTCGTGGTGCGCGGACACCTTTGCGGCCACGCCTGGCGAACCTACAACAGCGGCCAGCGGATGCTTTGCGGCGCCCTCATGCCCGAAGGCCTGAAGGAGAATGACGCATTCCCCGAACCGCTGATCACCCCCTCTACCAAGGCCAGCGAAGGACATGATGAAGACATTTCGGAAAAGGAGTTACTGGAACAGGGACTGGCCACGCCCGAAGAGTGGTCCGAGATCCGGAACTATGCCCTGGCGCTTTTTGCGCGCGGTCAGGAGCTGGCCCGGCGGCAGGGACTGATCCTCGCCGACACAAAGTACGAGTTCGGAAAACGCGATGGTGTGATCACGCTGATGGACGAGATCCATACGCCCGACTCTTCGCGATATTTCTATGCCGACGGGTTCGACGAACGCCAGTCGCGCGGTGAAAAGCAAAAGCAGCTGAGCAAGGAGTTCGTACGCGAATGGCTGATCCAGAATGAATTCATGGGCAAGGAAGGCCAGTCCGTTCCGGAGATGAGCGCCGAGTGGGTGGAGACGATCTCCAGGCGGTATATTGAATTATATGAGCGGGTGACCGGGACGGCTTTTGAAAAGGAAAGCCTGTCGGATGAGGAGACGGAGCGCCGGATCCTGGCTGCGCTGGGTTGATCCCTACCCGCCTCCGAAAACGATCACCGGGCGTCGGTTGGCCATCGGTATGATCGAGGCGCGGATGCCGAATATATCAAGCATGATGTCCGCAGTGATCGTATCCGGTTGGGCCAGGTCATAGGTGATCGCGCCCTTCTTCATCAGCAAAAGCCGGTCGGCGAAGACCAGGGCCAGGTTGATATCGTGCAGGATGGCGACCACCGTGGCGCCCCCGGCACAGCGCTCCTTGGCCAGGCGCAACAGCTCGTACTGGAATTTTACATCGAGGTGCGACACCGGCTCATCGAGGAAAAGCAGGTTCCCCTCCCCTTCCCAGATCTGCGCCAGCACCCGGCTCATCTGCACTTTCTGCGCCTCTCCACCCGACAGGGTGCCATAATCGCGATCCGCTAATTCCATGACATCCATTTTCCTCATCGCCTCCCGGCAGATCGCCTGGTCTTTCTCGGAAGGCCGCGTCCCGAAGTGCGGGTACCGCCCCATCATCACCAGTTCGCCAACAGGAATGGGAAAGCTGATTGCGTAATGCTGCGACAGCACGGCTCTTCTCCTGGCCAGCGTAAGTGCATCGTAGGTATCGAGCGGCCGATCAGCCAGAAACACCTTGCCGGCAGTAGGCTTGAGTTCCGCTGCGAGCAGCTTCAATAATGTGGATTTTCCCGCGCCATTCGCACCCATGATCACATGAAACCGGCCCGCTTCGAATTGCAGGTCGGTCGGTTGCAGCAATACCCGTTCATTTATGGCAAAGCTGAGGCCTTCGGTCCTAAGCATAAAAACCTCCTTTCTGCCGGTTGTTCTTCATGCGGTAGAGCAGCCAGAGGAATACCGGCGCACCCACAAATGCCGTAACGATGCCGATGGGCATCTCGGCAGGCGCGATAACCACACGGCAGACCATGTCGGCACAAAGCAGAACGGTTGCACCCATCAGGGAAGAACCAATAGTGAGATAGCGATTATCCGAACCCTTCATCAGGCGCAGGAGATGGGGAACGATCAGTCCTACGAAGCCAATGATGCCAACGAGCGATGTGGCTACGGATACCAGCAGGGTGTTTACCAGGATCACGCCCAGCTTGACCCGCTCGGTGCGGATGCCGAGGTAGCCGGCTTCCGCATCGCCCAGTTGCAGGGCATTCAGTGATTTTGCGAAACGGAGCGCAAGGAAGATACCCACTGCCGTCGACACACCCACGATGCGCACCGCTTCCCAGTTGGCGCCCGAAAGGGAGCCGAGGCTCCAGAAGGTGATTGAACGCGCCTGCGGGTCGCGGGCGATATAGGCAAGAAAACCCGTGCCCCCATTTGTCATCGCGTTTACGGCAACGCCGGCGAGGATCATCACGGAAATATTGACGCGGTTCAGCGATGAAGAAAATGCATAGACCAGGAGCGTTGCCGCGAGGCCGCCCACAAAAGCGCAGGCGGGCAGGAGCAGATCGCCAAGGAATCCGAGCGAGCTAAAAAATGCGCTCCGTCCCATTACGATAAGCAGGGCCGCTCCCAGCGCCGAGCCGGCAGAGGTGCCGACCAGTCCCGGCTCTACGATGGGGTTGCGGAAGAGCGATTGCATCAGGGCGCCGGACACCGAGAGCGCTGACCCCACGAGCACGCAAAGCAGGGTCCTGGGCAGCCGGATCTCGAAGAACAATCCTTCATGCACCGGGTTCACGGTTATGGACGCATCACCAAAATGATGACGAATGATCGAGAGGATCTCCCCGGGTGAGAGATGCACGGCTCCTACCCCTGCGGACAGGAGGAGGCAAAGCAGCAACAATACCGCAAGCAGGAAGTAGATCTTTGAATAGGCCAGTTTACGCAGCATGTTTTATTGGTGGATCAGGGCTGCCAGTTTCAGGATGTTCTTGCCGGAGCGTGGACCGAAATAAACGAGGTCGTGTTCCTCTACCCGGTGGATCTTTCCATTCTTTGCTGCCGGCGTGAGGGCAATTCCCGGAAGGGTACGAAAGCCTTCAACGGACCCCATCCGGTCGAAGCCGAAGTCGGTGGCCAGGATCACGTCCGGCTGTTCCCGCGCGATCACCTCGGCGCTCAGGTCGCGAAACGAACTGGTGTCTGCGGCGTTCACGCCTCCGGCCAGCTTCAGCATGGCATCGGCAGTTCCCCGGGTTCCCATCACGAAGTACTGGTTGCGCTGCTGTCCGAAATGGATGATCAGCACCTTTGGCTTGCTTGGGTAGGCCCGTACGATCGAATCGGCCCTGGCCAGGTCGGAATCCAGCTCCCGGATGATCCGGGCAGCTGCGGTGTCCACTCCATAGTCTTTAGCCACCAGGCGCAGGAGGATGCGGGTGCTGTCAAGTCCCGGAGCGGCCGGGTACTGCCTTACGTTCAGCCCCAGTCTTTCAAGTTGCGGGATCACTTCGGCCGGGGCGATATCACCCTGGTGAAGAACCAGCGATGGCTCGAGCGAGATGATGCCTTCGGCATTCAGCTTACGATGATAGCCCACCTTGGTCACGTTCTTTGTTTCGGCAGGATACGAGCTGGTCAGGTCCAGTCCTACGATCTTGTCGCCCTGGTGCAGGGCATAGAGGATCTCGGTGAGCTGCTTCGACAGGCAGACCAGTCGTTCTCCGCCAGCAGCCTTGTTTTTCCGATCACCGAACTGGCAAGAAAACAGCAGCAGCATCGCGATGAGCAACAAAGAAGTCCTGGCCTTTGCTCCCGTTTTGTAATTTTTTTGCATAATGGATGAAAAAATCCCCCGGCACACGTACCGGGGGTGATGGATTAGAAATGGTATTTCAGGCTGAGGCCACCGAAGTAGTTGGCATTTTTCGGACCGGGCAGGTAGGCATCAGGAAGCTGGTTCACGAAGATCATGAGGTAATGCTTTTCGGAAGTGATGTTGTTCACGCCCGCATAGGCATCCAGCTCAACGTGCCGGCCGAAGCCGCCGCGCCATCCCGCTTTGGCATTCCATAATTGCACCGCACTGGCCCTGTTCAGGTTGTCCGAGGTAATGAATTGCGCATCGCGATAGGTAAATACCGTATTCGCATACAGTCCATAGGCAAAGCCCAGGTCCAGGCCGAGATTGGCTACTACCGGTGATACTCCGGCCACGTCCTTACCACTGAAATCTACGGGCGCCGGTGTGTTGGCAAACTGGAACTTATAGTTGCGGTACTCCGCATCGGTATAGGTCAGGTTGGCAAACGGGCGAATGAGTCGGAAGGCACCCTTGTCGGATTCAAGCGCGGTATAGCGCACCAGGAGCTCGAGGCCCCGGTTCCGCTGGCTGCCGCTGTTCACGATATAGGAATAAGCGGTCACATTCGGGTTGGTTGCCGAAGGCACGGCCACGTTCGCCATCTTGTTGCTGAAATCGATCGTATAGAGCGCAAGCTGGTACGACAGCTTATCGCGCAGCAGCGAACCTTTGGTGCCGATCTCGAACTGCTCGCCTTTCTCCGGTTCAAGTCCTGTATTCACTTCCCCGGTGAAAGGAATGAAGAAATAAGAGCTCACCGGTGCGCGATAACCGACGCTGTAGGAAGCATAGGCCGATACGGTACGCCCGAAGACCTTGTTCACAGCCAGGCGCGGCGCCAGCATGTTCTTGTACGTTCGTTCGTAATGCGTGGGCTTGGTGCTGTTGGCCACGTAAAACCGGTCATTCAGTTCGATCTTCATCACGGAACTACCCAGTCCTGCCGTGAACGATAGTTGCCGGGGGAGCGTCAATGTCCATTCGGTAAAGAGGGAACTGTTGGCCGTCGTAGTTGCCTGGTTCGAACGCATGGCGCCAACGATCCAGTAGGCAGTGGCACTGGAGGGATTGGCGACCATATTATAGCCAACGATCTGCGCTTTCTGGGTCTGGGCTTCCACGCCGGTAATGCCGGTCAGACGCGTTGATTCGCCAAGCGTGAACTGCGTGGAGAAGCTCGAGCGGACCCCATAGTTGATCGGGTTCTTGTCGGTCCAGCCGCCGGCGGAAGCCGCGTTGGTGGTCTGCCCGGTGCCGAAGACCGTGGTAGTGTTGGAGATATGGCTGTTGAACTGATACGTATGTCCCACGCCGGCCCGGAAGCTGATCACTTCCGAGTGTGCATTGCGTTTGATGTATTCGGCGTTACCCGAAAAATCGCCCGTATTGTACTGGGCAAGGGTCAGTTCGCCCGCGCGCTCGTCGTAGCTCTTGCTATAGCCGAAATACGTATTCAGCGATTGCTTGGGGCTGAGCGTGAAGTCACC
>CBHWDR010000131.1:0-7467 GCA_966112575.1 uncultured Chitinophagales bacterium | reverse complement strand
TGAAGGCATGATCGGGAACACGCTCACCTCGCGGAAACGGAAGGTCTGGTTCACCTGCGCCTTGTAGCGGAACAGGGGGTTGAAGCGATTGTATGCATTGAAAACGCTGAAGACCCAGGCCTTTGTATGGCGTTTCTTCTGCCGGATGAAGCTCACCGACAGGTCGAGCCGGTGGTAGTCGGGCATCCGGAAATTATTCCGCCCTTCATAGATATCGATCATCTGGTACCAGGTGGGTCCATAGTAATAAGCCACCGGCAGCGATAAGGCCGTGCCGGTAGAAAAAAACCAGCTGGCGCTCATTTCAAAGGTCTTCTTCGGCCGCCATACGAGCGCTGTCTTTAACTCATGAATGCGGTCGTACTTGTACGGAAATTCCCTGCCCCCATTGATCGTGGGAAAACGACGAAGGCTGCGGCTCAGGGTATAGCTGAGGATGCCGGTCAATGCCCCCTTGTGTTTCTGCGCCATGAACTCCAGTCCATAGCTTTTCCCCCGGCCACGTTCCACCAACTCTTCCCAGCCCACGAATGCATTGCTGAAACCCGTGCCTTCGCGGTAGTCGATCACGTTGCGCAGCGATTTGTAATAAAGCTCCACCGACAGGTCGAGTGTTGAATCGGGCTGGTGAAAAAGGCCGGCCGCGCCCTGCCACGAAGTCTGCGGAGGCACTTGCCGGGTTACCGGCAGCCAAAGGTCGGTAGGCAGGCCTAGGCTTGCATTGGTGAGGAGGTGGATGAACTGCGCCATTTGTCCGGCCGAGGCCTTCATGCTCCACCGGTCGCGGAAGCGGTAGAGCCAGGCGATGCGCGGCTGCGGCACGAAGAAGAACCGGTTTTGCACCAGGAAAGCCGAAAGCCGAAGCCCGGTGTTCAGCCGCATCCGCTCGTTCAGGCGGATCTCGTCTTCGCCATATAGATCCAGCTCCCCGCTGCTGCGCGAGTAGTTGTCCACGCGCAGGTCCAGCTTCAGGGCCGAATCCTGGATGATGTAGCGATTGATGCCGGGCCGGTAGGTATGATGCGTCAGGGAAGCGCCGAACTTCAGGGCATGGGCAGGGCCGGGGTGAAAATCGACGTCTTCCTTGATCGAGAGGTCTTCGATGCCCGAGAAATAGCGCTGATCCGCTACCCGCGCGGGCGCCACCGTTGCCGGCGTCGATTCATTTCGTTCGCGGGTATTGAAACGATATCGGCTATAGGTAAGGCTGGTGTTGGCAAATGCGCGGCCACGGAACTCATGATTCCACCGGCCCAGCATGGTCACGTTGCCCCAGTCGAAGCCGTAACGGTAACGGGTTTTGGCGTAGGCCGTATCGCCGTTCGTATTGTAGTTGTCGGTGCCGGTAAAATTGTCCTTGCCCGAATAGATGCTGAAATAGAGGTGATCCTTCTCGCCCAGGGGGAAGTTGGCTTTTGCATTCAGGTCGGAGAAAAACGGGTTCACGGTGCTGTTGTTCTCCGAGCCGCTGAGCAGGGATTTGATGATCAGGTCCGCGTAGGTACGACGGCCCGAGATCATGAAGGAGGACCTTCCTTTTTTGATCGGTCCTTCGAGGGTCAGCTTCGATACGATCAGCCCGATGCTGACCTCGCCGCGGAAGCGATACTTGTCGCCTTCCTTCAGCCGCACATCGATCACCGAGGAAAGCCGTCCGCCGTAGCTGGCCGGGAAGCCGCTTTTGATCACGTCCACGTGGTGCACGGCATCGGCATTGAACACGCTGAGAAAGCCGAAGGCATGCGCCGAATTATAAACCGGAACACCATCGAGCAGGATCAGGTTCTGATCGGGGCTGCCGCCACGCACGATCACACCGGAGGAGCCTTCGTTGCCCGCCTGCACGCCGGGAAGGATCTGCAGGGTCTTGAGCACATCCGACTCACCCATCATGGCGGGGAGGGCTTTGAACATTTTTGCCGGCACCTCATTCTTCCCCGAGGTGCGGTTGTGCGGGCCGCTGCGCTCGGAGCTGACCACCACCGGCGGGGCGATAGTTACGGAAGGCGAAATCGGTATATGCAGTTCGTGCGTAGATACAAGCTCTTCCCGGATCGAAGCGGCCGTATAGCCACTGTAGGTCACCTGCAGGTCTACCGGGCCCTCTTCGAGGGTAAAGGAATAAAACCCGTAGACATTGGTGGTGGTGCCGAGGCCGTGCGACGAGAGATAGATATTCGCTCCGATCAGGCGTTCGCCCGTAGAGCGGTCGGTAACATAGCCGCTCAGCGTATATTTTTTCCGGATGGTGGAAACCGGCACGAGAAAGATGCGTCCATCGCTCTCTTCGAAGCGCACCGGCTGCCCGCGGAGCACTGCGGTCAGTACGTCTGCAACGGTCTGCTCCTTCCCGCTCAGCTGCACCTGTTTATCAGGCTGGATCGCGCCGGAAGAATAATTGACCTGCACCCCGGGGATCCGGTTCAGGGCATCAAGATAAGTGCGTATAGTACCGGAGGCGGGCAGGCCGCTTACGGGCATGCGGAGTTTCGACTGCGCAGCAGCCGCTACCGAGAGCAAAACAAGCAGCAGGGAAAGCAATGGTTTCATCAACGGGCCAGGCTGATTTCGTAGATTCCTTTGGTCTTCTCCTGTACAAGATAAGATGTGATGAGTGAAAGCTGCTTTAAAGCCTGGTCGAGCGGTTGATCGCGCAGTTCGAGCGTGACGCGGGTGTTGGCCAGCTCAACAGCATCGGCTTTCGCCAGCCCGATCGTAACTCCATAATAATCGCTCAGGGTCCGGGCCACGGCATCGAGTGAGGTATCCTGGAAATGGAGCACCCGGGTTTGCCAGGCGTTGAAATTGGGATCCGTATTGGTCTCCTTGCTGAAGGTTCCGCTTTGATAGACAGCCCGTTCGCCGGCGGCTACCTTAACCCCTTCCCTTCCCGCCGCGGAGAATTGTACGAGGCCGGTCTTCACCACCAGCAGTACCTCGTCGCCGGTCTTTACCGAGAACGAAGTGCCCAGCACTTTCACATCGGCCGCACCGGCATCGATCAGGAAGGGATGGGCGGGATCGTGGTGCACATCGAAGAAGGCCTCGCCTTCCAGTTCCACCGCCCGCTCCTTACTGCCAAATGCTTTCGGGTAGCGCAGCGTAGAACCGGGCCGCAGGTAAACGGTGGTGCCGTCTTCAAGCCGGAGGGTTTGCATGGCCGTGGTTGCGTTGGCGGTCATCCAATTGTCCGATGAACGGCTGAACCACCAAAAGCCGAATGCAAGCGCCAGAACGGCGGCTGCCGCAACGAGATAACGGTAGAGGCTGCGCACCCTGCCGCCCGAATGTCCCTGGATCCGGGCGTCCACTTTCGACCAGGCTTTATTCGTGTTGAAGGGCGCGGTGGCTGCGGGAACCGTGGCCGTCCACATTTTCTGCAGCAGGTCAAACTCGGCCCTGTTTTCCGGCACCGAAGCCCAGGAACGGACACGGGTTGCTTCTTCGGCCGTAGCCGCACCGCTGAAATACCGGGCGAGCAGGATGTGCATGTCTTCACTCATACGTTCGATTTGACGAGGCCACTTACAGCTAAAACGCGGCAGGAGGGCCATACCCCTATGGGGCAATTAAACTTTATCGGCTACACCCATCAGCATCACCAGGAGCAGGCTGAAACTCAGGTTCCGCTCTTTGGCGAAGCTGCGCATGATCTTCAGGGCCTTGCCCATCTGGTTCTCCACGGTCTTGACCGACAATCCCAGCTCGTCGGCGATCTGCTGGTAGGTCAGCTGGCCGAACCGGCTGAGACGGAATACGGCGCCGCATTGCGGGGGCAGCAGGGCCAGGGCTTCCTGCACCAGGGCGGCCGGATCGGCAGTATCGGTTGCGGTTTCCTCTGCTGGCCGATGGAGCGCAGCTGAATCGGGTTCGACCAGGCTGATGTTTTTCTGCTTGCGCAAGTGGGAGATGCAACCATTGCGGACCGCCGTGACCAGATAGAACTTGATCCCGTCGGTCTCGACCACCTGCGGCGACTGCTGCCAGATGCGGATGAACACCTCCTGAACCACATCTTCCGCATCATCGCGGCTGTTGACCAGCGAGCAGGCATAGGTGGCCAGGTCGTTGTAGTGCTGGCGGAACAGTTCTTCGAAGCGGCTATAGGCGGCAGTTGCTGGCATGGTGGTGGCTGCAAGTACGCCAAATTTTCAATATGATGCATCGGGCAGGGCTAAGAGGCCAGCTAGCTTTAACGATAAAAAAGCCCTTCAGTCCGCTCTCAAAACGCCCGGCCGCTGCTTACCTTTGCTTCTGCATGAAACCCGGCTCCGATACTGCCTCCCAGGAAGAGACCGAAGTGCTCACCGACCTGGAGGATCCCTGCCACCTGATCGTGTGGAACGATGAGGTGAACACCTTTGAATGGGTGATCGAAACCCTCATGGAGGTTTGCGGCCACTCGTATGAGCAGGCCGAGCAGTGTTCCTATATCATTCATTTCCGGGGAAAGTACGCGGTAAAGCACGGCTCCTACGACGACCTCTCACCTCTCCGCGACGCCATCACCGACCGCGGCATCGGGGCCACCATCGAATTCGTTACGGCTTGATCGCTCGCACCTCTTTTTCAACACGAAGACACCAAGACACGAAGGCACAAAGAATTTAATTTGTTGCGCCTTTCTCAACTCTTGAACTCTCGAACTCTTGAACTTTTGAACCATTGAACTCGCGAACGCGCAAACTCGCGAACTTCGCGAACTCTGCAAACTCGCAAACTCTCCTAGAACCTCGTCCCGATGTAATGCGGCAGCACGGCACGCCAGGTATTCCAGTCGTGCGGCCATTCGGCGCCCCAGACGTCCAGTTCGTAGTTGATGCCCTTATCGTAGAGGACTTTTGCAAACCGGCCGCTGGCGCCGGGATCTTCGTAGGCGCCTGAGCCGGTAAAGATGTGGATATGGCGGCTGCCGCGGATCTGCTCCAGGAGGCCATGGTCGGTCATCTGGGCCATATAGTGCTGGGGAGAATTGAAGTAGACGTCCTCGTCGTAATAGCCCTTGGTATACTCGGTGAGGTCATAGACGCCGCTCATGGCGATGACGCCGTTGATCAGCCAGGGACGCTGCAGGAAGAGGTTCATGCTGTGCAGGGCGCCGAAGGAGGCGCCGCAGACAATGATGGGCGTTTCCGCCGAGGTGGTGGTCCTGATGAAGGGGATCACCTCTTCGAAAACATATTCGTTGAACTGTTTGTGGCGGATCACTTTCTGCCGGGGCTCCATGCCATTGTTCAGCCAGCTTTCATTGTTGATGCTGTTGATCGAAAAAACTTTCAGCTTGCCGGCGTCGATGAAGGGTGCCAGGGAGTCGATCAGCTGGAAGCGCTCGTATTCCAGGTAATCGGCAGCGGCCGTGGGCACCAGCAGCAGGGCGAAGCCGAAATGGCCATAGCTGGCAATGGGCATTTCTTTTTGCAAACGGGGACTATACCAGGAAGTCAGCTCTCGGTTCATATTGGGTTCTGTTGATCTGAAACAATTATTCCCGCGTCAAGATACATTAATTGCAAATCGTTCTAGGGAAAACACTTATTTCTAGTATTTTACCAACTAAATTCGTATTGACGAAAACGCAAATATGTAATTTCGCCCTTTCCGTTTCATGCCTGGAAAAACCGACTTAAAGACGACTGCGATCGGCCCTGCCGGTGAAACCGCTCCCCTGACCGGGATCGAGGCACTGCGCCTCAGCGTCAACAACCTCGATCAGCCCTTCCTCCTCGTAGACCGCAACTTCCGGATCATCTGCACCAATGAAGCCACCCGCAAGATGGCGCGCTCCTACCCCGGTATCGAATTACGGACGGGCATGTTGTTTTTCGAACTCGCTACACCGGAAGCGCGCCCCTTCCTCACCGAATTATTCCAGCGCATCTTCGACAGCGGCCACGAGCAGACCGTGGTTTCCACGGTCCCGATCGATGGACAGGCGACAACGTTTGAAAGCCACTACTACCCCGCGCGGGATGAGCAGAATCGCATCGTAGGCGCCATGGTCGTTTCCCGCAACATCACCCGGCAACGGGTGAATGAAGAGACGATCAAGTTATCGGAAGAACGCTGGCGCTTCGCCCTTGAAGGAGCCAGGCAGGGCGTCTGGGACTGGAACATGAAAACCGGTGACGTGTATTTCTCGCCCGCCTGCCGTCAGATCTACGAGCTGAACGAAGGCCAGCCACTCAATCGTATTGAACACTGGGAATTGCTCATTCATCCCGACGACCGCCTCGAGATGAACCATGCCATCGACCAGCATACCGGCGGTACGGAACCGAATTACGATTCCAAGTACCGCATCATCACACCCCAGGGCCATGTGAAATGGATCCAGGCGCGTGGAATGGTGTTCGGACGAGATGCCTGGGGCAACGCGGAACGCATGATCGGCACGCATACCGACATTACCGATGTGGTGGAAGCCGAAGAGCGCATCCGTCGCTCGGAGCAGCAATATCGATATCTTTTTTATTCCAACCCGCTCCCCTGCTGGATCTACGACCTTGAGACCAAGAATTTCGTGGTGGTGAACCAGGCAGCTGTGGAGCATTACGGGTATACCCGCGAAGAGTTCCTGAGAGCCAACCTCGAGATCATTCACCCAAACGAACAGCTGGCCCGGCTGCATGAGCGTTACCAGCTCGACACGGAGAAAAAGGACATCGCCATAAACAATTGGAAGCACCGCAAGAAAAACGGCGACATCATTTTCGTGGACCTGCGGATCACCAATATCCCCTACCAGGGAAGGCTTTGCCGGATGGTAGTTGCCCATGATGTTACCGGCAAGGTGCTGAACGAAACGGCGCTCCGCGTAAGCAAGGAGCGCTTCGAGCTCGCGGCACGCGCTTCGTCGGAGGCACTCTGGGAATGGGACATCCAGTCCGGACAGACCTTCATGAGCGATACGTATACCGCCCTTCTCGGCTGGCAGGTCAACGACGACAAGCGCTTCGAGGAGTGGCACGACTATATTCACCCGGCCGATCGAAAGGAAACGATCGAAGGCTACTATAAAACCCTCAACGACCCTTCGAAAGACCGCTGGTCGCAGGAATACCGGTACCTGCGCGCCGACGGCAGCTATGCCGTGGTGATCGATAAAGCCACGATCCTGCGCAACGAAGAAGGCAAGGCCATACGCGTAGTTGGCGCACTGCAGGACATCACGGAACAAAAGCAGGCCGAGGAAGCCGTACGCAAGAGCAATGAGCGGTTTGAGCTGATCACCCGCGCCACCTCGGATGCCATTTACGACTGGGACCTGCTAACCAACCAGCTTTTCTGGGGTGAAGGCCTCTTCACTCTGTTCGGCTATCAACCGCAGGATGTACCGATCGATGTTTGGGAAGCACATGTGCACCCCGACGACCAGCGACGCGTGAAGGACAGTTTATATTCGGCGCTTGGTAATCCACGCATTCATTTCTGGAAGGAAGAATATCGTTTCCGGCGCGCGGATGGCAG
>CBHWDR010000130.1:0-7483 GCA_966112575.1 uncultured Chitinophagales bacterium | reverse complement strand
GTTTGGGGATGAGATAGCCGCAGTTGATCCCGTAAAAGTTTACAATGCCTGCGGTAAATTCTCCATCCACGAAAGTGCGGACCTCATCGGCAAATCAAAGCTGGTGGTGGCGCACGATACCGGCATGATGCATATCGCCGCCGCCCTGAAAAAGCCGGTCGTGGCCGTCTGGGGCAGCACACGTCCCGCCCTTGGCTTAACGCCTTACTACCCCCAGGCCCGCCCCGGCGACGAGCCGCTTTCCGATAACCTGGAAGTCAGCCTCTGGTGCCGTCCCTGCTCCACGCGCGGCCTTGACCACTGTCCTCAGGGCCATTTCAAATGCATGAAGCAGCAATCGATCGACGAGCTGGAAGCCCTGGTGCGGAAGCGGCTGAGGAAATAAAGAGTAAAGAACAAGGAACAAGGATGGAGGAGCCCGCCGTCGTCCTATCGGACTATGGCGGACGAAGACAGGAGACGATGTAACTACATAAGATAGCTCAGGATAGGATCGGTCATGCGGGCCTTTGAAGGCTTTCTGGAATATTATTAAGAGATTATCTCCATTTCGAGATGCTCCCTGCCCCAGAGGGGCGAAATATAGGTAACCCAGGGCTTCAGGCCTGGGAGAATGGGCATCTACAAACACCAATAGCAGGACTACACTTGCCCCGGGCTTCAGCCCGGGGGCAGGGTTTTCTATGATGCTCGGCACCCTGTAAGGGTGCCACCCCTGGCCATCACCTTTAAAAGAGTCGCCTTCTTCTTGCGCATTTATGGCGTACAGAAAAGCAAAAAATAGAGAACAAGGAACAAGGAATGTTGAAGTGAAGACCTGCTACACTGGGAACAGCATCTCGCCCTACTGGTTGACAGCTCATTCCAAAGATGATCAAACTCCCCTCTCCTTCGGAGATGTGCCGGGGGTGAGGTTGTAGTTAAGAACAATCCCTATTAGAACTCGAAACCCTTTACCTGTGGATGATGCAGGATCTGCTTGGTAAAGCTGTTGTGGGCTTTTTCGGAGCCCTGCACCAGCCAGATGCCAATGATGCTGTCGCCGTTTTTCATGCGCTTGACGCGCCGGTAGGAGAGGCGACACTCCTTCATGATGCGTTCATAATCTTTCAGCAGCTCATCGCTGTAGGTGCTGACGATCTTGTAGGTATGCATCTGGTTCACCCGGTCGATCGCGCGCTCGAGGAAGGTGAGCCCCCAGAGTGCGATCAGGATCACCGCCGTGGAGATCAGCACCAGGCTGTAGAGCCCGTCGGCAACGCCCATGCCCAGGGCTGCAACGGCCCAGATGGTAGCGGCTGTAGTAATGCCGTTGACCCGGTTGTCGGAACGGAAGATCACCCCGGCGCCAAGGAAACCAATGCCCGTTACGATGTTGGAAGCCACCCGGTCGGGACTGACCTCACTCATGAGCAGGGAGAAGGTGGTAAACAGATAAGAGCCCAGGCAGATCAGGATCATGGTTCGGAAACCGGCCGATTTGCTGCGGTATTCCCGTTCGGCGCCGATCAGGCCACCAACCAGCACCACAAGCGATAGTTCAAGCACATATTCATGGTTACCCATACCTACTAAGTTAAATCCGGTTTGCTTTCGCTGACCGCGGCCGACAAAAAAAGCTCCCCGGGGAGCTTTTCGTTTATTCATTTCCGTGATCAGGGCGTCCCTTCATTCATATTGTCATTGTCCGAACTGCCCATGCTGTACAGCTTGTTCTCTTCATCTCCCTGGCCCATGGCATCGGTCTCGGTTTCATCCGTGTTGCCCGGGATGTCGAGGTCATCGCCGCTTTTCTCTTCACCGCAGGAACGTTCGTTAAGCGGCGCACCCTCGAAGTCCACAATGTCCAAGCGGGGGCGGGCCCGCGGGCGAGCCGGGCGGGCGCCGGGGGGCGCGGGCCCCCACAGGGCAACACGCTCTTCGCGGCTGACGTCGAAATCCGATCCCGAACGGCGGAGCTCGTCATCATCGTCGCCGAATATGCCGCGGCCTTCCTCATCGTCCGAAGAGATCGTGGTATCGCCGAGCGCACCCAGGGGCGGCGCGTTCACGAATTCCTGGCCAGGGATATCCTTTACATCGGGCAGGTCGATGGTCGTTTCTTCATTCCGCAGCTTCTCGCGGTCTTCCTTCGAATCCGGCAGGTCGTTCGGAACCGATGAGGCTTCTTCCAGCCGGTTCCGCTGACGGGAATCCTGGTCTTCTGTATTTCTAGCCATAGGTGTCGTTTTCTCCATCCTTAAAAATTCCGTGCCGGGATCGGTCAGGCATCCGTAGAACTACGGCAAGAATACGTACTAACACGGTTGTCATCATCGCAACATTGACGCAACTTGCCGCATCCACCAAAACCAGAACATTATGTCCAACGGATCCTTTATCAGCCTGCAGCAGGCCATCGACATGACCACCAGCTACCGCAACCAGCGGGAGAAAATGCTGGAACCGTCTTACCGCGACCAGGGCGTGCTTCCCACCTGTGAAACCTTCGACAAGACCCTCGTTCAGCAGGTGCTGGACCAGGATCAATGTGTTTCCTTCCGTGTCTATTTCGGCATGGACAACAACAAGCAGGTCCGTACCATCCTTGTTGGCGTGAATGCCGACGGCAAGGATATCCTCCCCGAGAAGAGCGATGCGGCTGCGGGGGAAGAAGGACTGATCGTGGACATCGCCGCGCGTTGCCCTCCTTTTTGCCCTCCGCCTTCGGCCCTGAACCCCTAAACGGACAATGGTGTTTGAATGTTCAGTCTGATTCTATTATCCATCGGCATCCTTCTCCTTGCCTGCATCGCCAGCATTATCCGGGTACGCCATATCCGGCAGGAATACTATCCCTTCCTCTGGGTGCTCTGGCTAGGCCTGGTCAACATGGTCCTGTCGAGCATCGTGCTGACCTATGTTTTCCGGGTGCACAACTACATCTCCAGCAACGTCTATGCCTTGCTGGAGTTGTTGTTGCTGCTCGAGCTCTACCGGCGACTGGGCACGCTGAAACTATCGAACATCAGGTTTCGTGGCATGTTGGTGCTCTACGTCCTGATCTTCCTAATTGACGGGGCCTTCTTTCATGTCATGCATCAGAAATATGTCAGTTATTTCAACGTAGTGGCCAACGGCACCCTCATATTTCACAGCATCAACAGCATCAACCAGGTGCTCCTGGTAGAGCGGGACCCGCTGCGCAATTCCCATTTCCTCATCTCGGTGGCACTCCTGATCTTCTTTACCTATGCCTTGCTGCTCGAGATCTTCTGGATCTATGGCGAGTTTCATAACATTTATTTCGGCGGTGCGGTATTCGGCCTGATCGGTTGGGTGAATATTGTTTGTAATTTCATATTCCTTCTGGCCGTTTTATGGATGCAAAAGAGAAAGACTTTTACGTTACAGTTCTGATCGTCATCGGCCTGGTTGCCGTGCTCATTTTCTTCTTTATCGTTTCGATCATCCGGCAGCACCGGCGTAACCTGGCCCTGTATAAAAAGAGCGCGCAGACGGAGATCGATACCCTCGAACGGGAGCGGGCCCGCATGGCGGCCGACCTGCACGACGAGGTCGGGCCCGTGCTTTCCGCGCTCAAGCTCCGTCTCAACAGCCTGGAGCTGAAAGATCCCGATGATGAAGACGAACTGGAGAAGACCAACGATCAGATCGACCGGCTGATGAAACGCATGCGGGAGATCTCCTTCGACCTCATGCCCAATTCCCTCATGCGAAAAGGACTGGCTGCGGCAGTAAAAGAGTTCATCGATTATATCGGGCGCAGCTCTTCGATGCGGATCCATTTCCGGGCCGACAAGCTCGCCCTCTCCCAAACCCAGTCCATCAACCTGTACCGGATCGTGCAGGAAGTGATCCACAATACCGTGAAGCACGCCCGTGCTTCGGAACTGGCGATCACCCTGACCCGGGATAAGAATGGCCTGGTGCTCACCACTAAGGACAATGGTGTGGGGTTCAACTACGACAGTCGAAAATCGGAAGCCACAGGACAGGGTTTGCGCAACCTGTTGAATCGAACGGAGATGCTCGGTGGTAAAATGTTTTTTGAATCCGGTAAAGGGAAGGGCACAACCTATATTTTTGAGGTACCATATGTCATCCACCAAGACGATAGCTCCGATCAAGATCATTCTGGCCGACGATCATGAAATCTTCCGTGATGGCTTCCGGATGATGATCCGAAAACAACCATCCGTTCAGCTGATCGCCGAAGCGGCAGATGGCGAAGAGCTGGTCGAGCTCACCCGGCAACTCAATCCCGACGTAGTGATCACCGATATCAAGATGCCGAAGATGGACGGCCTCGAAGCAACCCGCAAGCTTACGGAGGACCTCCCGCATATCGGGATCATCGCACTTTCGATGTTTGATGAAGAAAACCTGATCGTGGAGATGCTGGAGGCCGGCGCCAAGGGCTACCTGCTCAAGAATGCGCATAAGAACGAGATCATCGAAGCCATCAAGACCGTAGACCGCAACCTTCCCTATTACTGCAACGATACCTCGGCACGCCTGGCCAATCTCATCGGGCGAAGCCGCTTCAATCCCGCGCCCGCCGCGCCCAAGCCCCAGTTTTCCGACCGGGAGTATGCGGTGATCCGGTTTATTTGCCAGGAGATGTCCAACAAGGAAATGGCTTCTGAGCTCAACCTGAGCATCCGCACGATCGAAGGGTATCGCGACCGCATCCTGGAGAAGATCGGCGCGAAGAATGCGGCCGGTATCGTGGTCTATGCCATCAAGAATAATATCTACAGCGTGAATTAGCTCAGAGCAACTGCCGGCCTTTTTTAACCAGGCTGGTCAGCTCGGCAGAGGAAGGATTCCAGCTGCCGGTTTCCGAGGTCCAGACCTCGTCTTGCAGGCGTACCCGCACGAGCAGGGTAAGATTCCAGTCCATCGACCGGTAATAATAGCGTGCTGCTTCCTGCTCTACGGCAATGATCATCGCGGGGTGCGTGATCGCCGCTTCCAGGTCGGAGGGCCGGAGATGCCCGGAACCCTTAGGTCCGGGGAAACAGGAAGACAGCTCGAAGCTGACCCGGTTGCCCAGGGGATCTTTTAAGATGGTTCTTTCCATGCCGGCAGTTTACCGGTGTAACAATCCGGATGTCAGATCAGTACTTCGATATCATCGAAGGAGAGCACCAGGTCCTCGCCGGAATAGATACAGATGCACTGGTACTGGTTCAGGTTCTCAACCGGTTCGGCATAATGCACTTCTACCGGCATCAGGCGATTCGAGGTTCGCTCGGGTATGCGCAGGGCAAGAATACCCTTGGGCGCCTGTTCGTCGCGTTCCAGGCGAATGGGAACAGAGCCGGCACCGGCCCAGACCTCACCGAAAACATAGAGCATTCCAAAGAATCGGGCGTCAGAAGGGTCGTAGTCGATCCAGGCTTCCCAGAGATCGATGTCTTGTATGGTTTTCTCGCCTCTCATACCACCAAGTTACCACCGCTTTGTTCATCAAAAATTACGGTTACTACGGTATCCGGATTGGTAATTTTACGCGGCTGGAAAGAACAAAAAAGGCCCTGCGTTTTGCAGGGTCTTTTTTAATGCTGATGAGCCAGGCGGTTCAGGCGCCGTTCGGCAGAGGGCGTACGGCTGGTCAGGAGGGAAGCGCCGATCTCGAAAATGCCGAGCACCAGGTGGGGCAGGTACACCCGGTCGGCAAAACCAAAGATCCAGGGCGAAGCGGCCAGGAGCAGTCCCGACAGCAGGTCCAGGGTCAGGTGGGTAGGCATCGGGAGCTTGCGCACCAGTCCCATTTCATAATCGGTGAGCAGGCTGTACACCAGGGCGCTGGCACCCAGTGCTACCGGCACCCAGGTTTCGGCTCCGCCCTGGGCCAAGTCGAAGAGCCAGGGAGCCGCGATGAGCAGGGCTCCGACCAGGTAGTCGAGCACCCCGTGAATTTTCGTTGGAATAATTCGCATGATCGTAAAATTTGGTTCAGGGCTGGTGCGCCACAAAACATGCCATTTCGCTCAAAGCGGCTACGGTCGTGCTTTTGGCGGGAAGGGAAGGTGCTGATTGAGGTGGGAATGCCGCTACCGGGCCGGGGCGGCAATGGTGCGGCTCCGCAGTCCCGAAAACCGGCGGCTGAGCAGCTCGTAAACCGGCGCAGGTCCATCGAAGACCTGTCGGTCGATCGCCCGGACCCGCGTAAGCTCTTTGGTCGTACTGGTCACGAAGGCTTCGGAGGCCTCCATCACTTCATCCAGGCCCAGCGGCCTGATCTCCACGTCCAACAGGTCGCTCGCGAGCCCGATGACCTTGTTCCGGGTAATGCCTTCGAGCACGTACTCGTCGGAGGTGACCAGTTTCCGGTCGGCCGTAACGATAAAGAAATTGGCCCGCGAGCATTCGCTGACCCGCTCTTCGTCGATATAGAGCAGGTCGTCAAAGCCTTCTTTTTTCATCAGCGACCAGGCGCGGATCGGCACGAGGTAGTCGATGGTCTTGGCCCGGGGCAATTGCCGCCGGTGGGATAGGGTCTTCAGGCACAGTCCCTCCGTATTGGCTGTCCAGGTAACCGGGTGGGTCGTAATGATCAGGAGCGGGGCACCGGGGAGAAAGCCGTCGGGTGAATTGCCGCCCGTGAGGGTGATCCGGACGCCTCCGGCCTGCAGCCGGTTCATGGCGATCAGCTGCCCCACCCGTTCGCGGAGCTGATCAAGAGGCAGCGGCAGGTCCAGCCCAAGGATGGAAGCCGAACGCTCCAGGCGTTGGAGGTGCTCATCGATGAAAACAGGCTGCCCTTCCTCTATGCGGAAGAAGTCGAAGACCCCGTAGCCGCGCAGGATAGCGAGGTCAGTGACCGGCACCACGGCCAGTTCGGCCGGAACGAATCGATCTTGAAAAAAGCTGAACGGCATGGACGGTTCGGGATTAGAAGATGCCCCCGCTTTCATCCTGGTCGAGCCACTGGCGTGCGGCGCTGTCGAAGACATTCTCGCGGCTGGCCAGCACTTCCCGCATCAGGTCATGGATGGTGATCACGCCCATGAACTCCTCGTCGGCATTGTAGGCAATGAGGTAACGGCTGCGGTGCAGGTTCATGGTGCTCATGCAATGCTCCACGGTATCGGTCAGCATCACCGTTGGCAGGTCGCCGGTCATCACTTCGCCAACGGTGGCCGTATTGCTTGCCCGGCCTTTCAGGATCACGTTGCGGCTGTAATCGCGCTCGCTGAAGAGGCCCTTGAAACGGTCATCCTGCATTACAATGAGATAACTCAGGTTGACACTGTTGAGCATACTGAGCGCATCGATCACCAGCGTGTCGGGCGACACGATGTTGGTAGGCTGCGTCTTGCTGTCCAGGATATTCTTGACGGTTCTCATGAAATGTTTTTTTAAAGATAGAAAGGACCCCGGGCGATCCCTCAGGCTTTGGGCCAGGGTGAGGCTGTTCTTCGTCAGGTGTAAAGATTAAGGCCCGGTCCTGTGACCGCACGGCACAATTTTT
>CBHWDR010000129.1:0-7508 GCA_966112575.1 uncultured Chitinophagales bacterium | reverse complement strand
TGAAGCAGGGAAACCTGGAGAAAGCAGCCGAGGTCTACCGGAAATTAAGTTTGCTCAATCCCTCTAAAAACGCTTATTTTGCCGCCAAACTTGAACATTTAAAGCGCTCCTGACATGACCGTATTATTCATTATCCTCATTGTTCTGGCCTGTGTGATCCTGAGTCTGATTGTATTGGTGCAAAACCCCAAGGGTGGCGGCCTGGCCGGAAACGTGGCCGGATTCTCCAACCAGTTCATGGGCGTAAAGCAGACCACTGACGTGCTGGAAAAAGGCACCTGGATCTTTGCCGCCATCATCGGCATTCTGTGCATCCTCTCGACCCTCTTCATTACCGATGTGCGTAAACCCAAGGCCGTGAACCCCGACGCGGTTCCGACGCAGCAATCGGCCCCCGCCGGTGGCGCTCCCGCAGCTCCCGCCGCCCGTTAAGCGCATCAAAAATATTTTGATACAGACCCCGGCCATCGCGTCGGGGTTTTTCATTTACTTCGTACCGATGAAACGCATTCTGTTGATTCTGCTGGTTCTCGTGCTCCTCCTTGCCGGCTTCGGAGCCTGGATCTTCTTTGGCTCCACCACCGCTTTCAAGGGCGATAAAGCCTATCTCTACATCCGTTCGGATGCCGCGAACCGGAAGGCGGTGATGGACTCGTTGCTGAAGAACAATATCGTGAGCAACGACTGGGCTTTTGAGAAAGTGACGGGCCAGCTCAACTACTGGGACCACATCAAGCCGGGCCGCTACGAGATCAGCAAGGGCATGAGCGTGATCGCCATCGCCCGCATGCTCAACAATGGAAGGCAGGCACCGGTAGAAGTAGTGATCAATAAATTCCGGTTGAAGGAAGAGCTGGCAAAAGCCCTGGGGCGGAAGTTTGAGGCCGATTCGGCCGCCTTCATGAACTTCTTCTCCAGCCGAGATTCCCTGGCCAAATACGGGGTGGAACCGGAGGCCATGATGGCCTTGGTGATGCCGAATACCTATGAATATTTCTGGACCGACCGGCCCGGCAAGGTGGTGGAGAAATTCGCGGCCGCCTGGAAGGGCTTCTGGAACGATGATCGGAAGAACAAGGCCAAGTCGCTCGGCCTCGACCCGGTGCAGGTGACCACCCTCGCCTCGATCGTGGAGGAAGAGACCACGCTCGACCGGGAGAAGGATACGATCGCTTCGGTCTACCTCAACCGTCTGCGCATCGGCATGAAGCTCGATGCCGACCCCACGGTGAAATTTGCCGCCCGTGATTTTGCGGCCAAGTCCGTCGGTGGACCCATGCTGCAGATCGAATCGCCCTACAATACTTACCGCAACAAAGGGCTGCCGCCCGGCCCGATCTGCACACCCACGCAGGTGACCATCGACAAGGTGCTGAGCCCGGCGCAGACCAGCTACCTCTATTTTGTGGCCAACCTGCAATTGCGCGGGCATCGCTTCAGCAGCGACTTCAACGAGCATGTGCAGAAGGCCAACGAATACCGCAGCGAATACGGAACGCAGAAAATGCAGCAACAAGGAAAGTGATGCCGGTGCCCCAAGTGCGAACGGAACGGAAGGGAATTCGAAGAACGAAAGCGGGGCGCGTCATGGTACGGCTGGCGCAGCGCCTGCCCATGCCCGGCTTCGGGGGGCGATCGGTGTACGATGTAGCCTCGCCTTTTGCCGCCCAGCTGCGCAAGACCAGCCTGGCCGAGCGGGCTGCCGCCATCTCCTTCAATATCGTCATGGCCATACCACCGACGCTGGTCTTCATCTTCACGCTCATCCCCTACCTGCCGATCTCGAAGGATTTCATCAACCAGCTCTTCGTACTGATCCGCGATGTCATTCCCGGTGAGCAGAACCATAAGGCCATCATCGGCTTCCTGAAGGATTTCGTCCAGCGGCCGCGCAACGGGCTCCTCTCCTTTGGCCTGCTGCTGGCGGTGTTCTTCTCTTCGAATGCCATGATGGGCGTGTTGCGCTCTTTTGAAAAGGACTATCCCGGCTTCCGCAGGCGGAAGGGCATCCACAAGCGCCGCATCGCCCTCAAGCTTACTTTTATCACCCTGCTGCTGATCTTCATCTGTATCTTGCTGCTGATCGCGCAGAGCGCGGTGCTGAAGCTGTTCGGCGTGCGGAGCCAGAGCTTGCGGATGTTCATCCAGGTGCTCCGGTGGATCCCGCTGGTGCTCCTCACCTATGCCATCATCACCATGATCTACCGGCACGGGCCGGCCGTGAAGGAGAAATGGAGCCTGCGTACGCCCGGCGCCATCTTCGCCACGGTGCTGATGGTGATCGCCACGGGCCTGGTAACGTACTGGGTGAATCACTTCAGCAATTACAACAAGCTCTACGGTTCCATCAGCGCGATCTTCATCCTCATGTCGCTCATTTACGCCAATTCCCTGGCCCTCCTGCTCGGGTTCGAGCTCAACGTGGCCCTGGAGCAAAGGCCGGCCGGAAAGGGCCCAAAACGCGGTTGACCGGAACAAAACCGGGCCGGCCGGTGTTGTTTGCAGGAAGGGATTCCCGAAATTTGAACCACAAACCATGGAAATGAAAAAGCTTATCCTCTCACTTGCCGCGGTCGCCAGCCTGGCGCTGACCGCTTTTGCACCTGCAACCGAGCTGCCCATCGGCGCCGCCCTGCCGAAGGCCGAAGTAAAGATGAAAGACATCAGCGGAAAGGAGATCAGCCTGAAGTCCGCCATGAGCAAGAATGGCCTGCTGGTGATGTTCAGCTGCAATACCTGTCCCTACGTGCTCAAGAACCAGGAGCGCACGAAAGAGATCTGCGCCTATGCACAGCAGAACGGCCTGGGCGTGGTGCTGCTCAACTCGAACGAGGCGCAGCGCGACGAAGATGATTCCTACGAGGCGATGAAGGCCTATGCCCAAGAGCAGGGTTACAACTGGTACTATGCGCTGGACGTCAATTCGGAGCTGGCCGACGCTTTCGGCGCCACCCGCACCCCGGAGAATTTCCTGTTCGGAAAAGATGGCAAGCTGGTCTACCACGGCGCCATCGACGATAACCCGCAGGAAGCCGGGAAAGTAGAGCGCAAGCACCTGAAGACCGCCATCGACGAGCTGGTGGGCGGAAAAGACGTATCGGTGAAGACCTCCCGCTCGGTGGGTTGCTCGATCAAGCGGAAAGGATGATTTTCTGAAGAAAGAAATTAGAAAGCCACCGCGAGGTGGCTTTTTTGTTTTCGATCGGTCCCTGCGCAAATTCTGGATGAACTCCGGTTTGTAGATCGACCAGCAATAAAAATCCCCTCCGTTGGGAGGGGACAATATGGTCAGGCAGTCGGAAGGCGGTTGGGACGTAGGTTTTCATGAACGGACGCCTGGGCCTTTACAAGGATTTGGATGGACAGTCTTCGACAGGATGGATGGATAAACGGACTTCAACAGGATAATGGATCGGATCAATGGTTTTCAACAGGAATCGGAAATGGTCGGCTTTCAAAGGAAAAGGAAAAATAGAAGTTGACCGATATTGGATTGGCTTTGGATAGGATTGGTTGGACCGAGTGGCTTTTCAGGTATTGGATTGGATTGATAGTGCGTATCAATCAACTTCTGATGCAAACATACGGCGCCCGAGGTCGCTGCACAATCGCAGTAATGCCCTATTTTTTGGCTATGGTATTTACTTAGTGATTCGTAGATCTACGAATGGTGCCCGGGGGATTTTCCGAGTTTCTCTTTTGATTGGTATGCGCCGGCTGGATGCAATTACGGCTGTGCCTCACCCTTTTTCAGTTGAAATTTAGTTTTATAGAGGCGCCGCACCAACTGGAAGGCAAAGAGCAACGTCCACCAGAATAGAAACGGCAAGATGGCGTTGTAAAACCTATAACTCTTGTCAGTGAAAATAAAAGCCGGGATAATGGGCGCGGGGAGTGCAAAACCAGGATCGCCACCACCACCTAAAATGCCCATTCCGAGAAAAAGCGCATAAAGAAATGAAGCTATAAATGCCCTAATTAACCAGGATTGAATTTTAATCAGTCCAAAGGCAAACAGAAATGCTGTGCTTATCCCAACTAATACAGAGGCTAAGCTGGACAATATTAAAAACTGGTCAGTCATGCTATTCTTATTTGCCTATAATGTTTCTGTACTATTAAAGGCCGATCTCGAGCATTTGGCGATTAGAGGACAGCTTTCATTCATCTTATATCGTGCGATACCTAGATTGCAAATTCTTCTAACCGCAGTTTCTGTACCCATCTCCCACCCTTGCGTTCATAGATATAGAGAAATGAGTAACCGGCGGATGGGCCAAACATGCGCAATACGCGTAAGACCACCACCGTGCCGCCTCGAATAAACAGGGGCTTCGAAAAATAGAAGTAGCAACTGGCCCCGAACTTCAGTTCCAGGGGGTGCGTCCTGTCTTGCCGGTTGTCGAATGCCTCAAATAATTCGGCTTGGCTGATTCTGATAAAGCGTTCCATTAGGCTTGGCTGCCATTGTACTCTTTTTGAGCGGGCCATTAGCTTGTTCAATGAATCGATCTCCGCTTTACTGAATTTGAATTGCACCGGAACCTTATCCGGAGGTTCTCCCAGATGACCAGCTACGGTGCCGTTTTTAGCCCATTTTCCAAAAGGCTCCATAAAGACGATCGAACTGTCGATATAGACGATGTTTTTCACGCTCGCATTAAACCGGGCGGCATCCTGGAAGAGCAGTAATTCGGTACTATCCTGCGCAAATAGCTTTGTCCAGGCTATGATGGCGAGGCTTATGATCAGCAGTGATCTCATGGCATTCGTTTAACCGATGTTGTATGCGCATATCGGGACAGGAGGAAGGCGCCAAGCAGGTTGAGTCCGATAGCCAGAAGTAATGGTATAAGGATCCATCCAGAATCGTAGTTGGCAAGTGTATAAGCAATCCCCAAAACCGTGAAAATAAGAGCACCGAAATAATGTAGCAGTAGTTTTCGGAAGGAAAGGACTTGTCTTCTGGCCAAGCAAACTTTACCCAATGTGAGAAAGCTGAGGACACCTTGAGCTAAGAATGGCGAAAAATCAAACGGCTTATGATGGTACATAACTACCAAGACGTTGCGCTGGCTACGTTTATAGTAAACTTACAACTTCGTGCGTATAGCTAGGGCAGTGCTTATGTTGGGCACCCTACCGCAAAAATTCATCTCGGAAGGAAAAGTGCTAATCGTTGTCTTTAACGCCTCTTGCACGGAGGAGCTGATTTATTGCTTTTTTGAAAGGATAGGCTAGTGGCCGTCCAAATAAGTGCTTTCTCTCCAATAGCTTCTCTGTAGTAAGGTGTTGAAATCGGGCAATAATCTCCTCTATTTGTTGCTGTTCTTTTGCTTTTTTGCCGTTTCCCATTAATAGGAATTGATCTAAGTTAATTTGTATTGACGCCTAACGGAATGGGGCTTTACGAAGTGGCAGACGTCTGTGTTTCTATCGCTTGGCTCCTGTTCCCTGGTTGATTTATTGTTTCAGCTCAAATTAGCAATTGGCTGTCATTTTGTAAAGCCCATGTTGTGCGCATCGCTGACTAGTTTGGCAAGCATTACATCTTTTTAAACCCTTTGACAAGCGCCTCAATTTTTGCCTTATCTTCTTCAAATACAGCATCTTGCGTACCTACAATGAATTGAAAGGAGCCCTTAAACGTTGAGTAAACAAAGCCTTTATATGTGTAGCCAATACTCCCAGATTCCATTTTCATTAAAAAGCTTGTAACAGGCACCCCATTAATTGTGTCTTTATAGGTTGAAAAGGAATTGATTTTGCCTACTTGCTGCCATTGTTGACTAACCATTTGCTCTAGTGCATCTACAGGTAAACTAAGGCGAGAGGCGAGACAATACCCGTTTATCGCCTGATCCTTGGAAACAAAAGTCGCATCCCAGCCGGTGTCCTTCTTTGCCTGGATGCTATCACAAATCCATTGTTGTAGATCGTACATAACGGCAAATTGCTTGTTGGGTGAAAGGTAAAAGGCCGAAGCACCGCTACCAATTTGAGTAGGCCGTGTCTGTATAGTTGCTGTAGGTATGTACTGCCAAGTTCCATTTTTGTTAAGCCGCACCTTTTTACCATCGGGGGTATCTAGAGTGTATTGACCTTCGGAATGAAGAGCCAAAAGTAAAAAGAGAAAGCAAGGGAGGATCGATTTTCTATTTTGCATAGTTAGGTTGGTTGAATTGCTTGTGCACAACAATAAATATATGCATGCTTCTTTCGGCAAGCCAACTTCGCTTTTGGGTTGTCGTACTGATTAAAATCCAAAAAAACCGGCGAGAAATATTGAAAGATTAAATCTTCGCATGTAGATGGCTTTGTAGTAGCCTATAACGGATTAGCGCTTTCCGATGTACCGTCATTAGCATTCCGTCAGCTTAAATTTATTACTAAAGTTGAATAATGTTCATTTGTTCAGCACTTATTGTTCAGCCGGTATATTGGAAAGCGCCTGTTGTAGGCAGTGTTATTTCCTTTGGAATTTCAAAGTCCGCAATGCTTGTAGCACTTTCTTTTCGTTTTCTGGCTTCAAGTTTACACCATACAAGTTGAAGCGGTCAACGTCAGAACCTTTCACCCACAAACTGTCTATGTAAATTCCTGTTGTACCGATGCCCGACTGACGTGGATATACAATCTTGGCTTTGCGTCCGTCGATTGTGTCCCACAACACGTTGTTTTTCCTGTATTTGTCCGGGTCAACCCGCATTCGGTCTTTAACAAAAATGACTGCGCTGGGGTCAATAAAGTTCGTGTCAATGGAACCAATCATGCTGCTGTCTAAAAATGCTTGGTCGTACTCATAAAGCTTGTTAGAATACCAGCCAAGGTCAAAGCTCAAAGTGTCTGCGCTGTCAATAGCAATTCTGCCAACGTAACTGTCAACACCCTTTTCTTCAATGAGCTTCCATGTTTGCGGTGTTTCAATAGTGAATGAGCCAAAGTCCGTTGTCTTTATGTCACTCTTATGGATTGGCTGATTACATGTAGCCAGTCCGATTACGATAATTGCAGTTAGAAGTTTTTTCATGGTCGGGAAACATTGCCTACAACAATAAATATACGCATGTTTATTTCGGCAATCCGACTTGCGTTTTTTGGGTTGCCAGTCCGGTTTAAACGGGAAAACTTGCGTTTTTGGAGTTGCCAGTGTTTGACCATCAAAATCGGGCAACTTTAAAAAAGTGCAGGTCTGAAATGCGGCGTTATCAATCCGCAAAATCGCTACCCTTTTTACGCCCCATCGGAAGCAAAAAGAGAAACCTGCGTCTTTAGTGCGTTCTCGCCTTCCTGCTATCGGGCCCCGCCCGACGAAGCCCCGCCTGCAATCAGGTGCAGGCGAAAAAAATAAGCCCCGCTAAAGCTTTCATACTCTAGCGGGGCGATGTCGGGTGGACTGGATTCGTCCCGAACGGTCGGGACAACGACCCTCCCGCCCGAGCGGGATGCGCTGCCGGGCTTCGCAGGAAATGAAAAAAGGAGAGCTATGCTCTCCTTTTGTCGGGTGG
>CBHWDR010000128.1:0-7522 GCA_966112575.1 uncultured Chitinophagales bacterium | reverse complement strand
GCCGCTCTCCTGCTCCACCTCGAAAGCGGCAACAAGCTCAAGACCATCATCGCCCCGAAAAAGAAGCGGAGTACGACCGAGGAGGTCCTCGACGAGGCCGACCCCCAGGCACTGAAGGCCTGGCTGGCCGAGCAGCTCGGGCAAAGTCCCGACCTGCAGCTCGCTTTCCTCAGCCGCTTTGGCCGCCACCGAGTGGCGGTGAGCATGGAGAACACGAAGCAGTACACCATCGATGCGGTGAAAGCCGTTGTGGGCCGCAAGCAGGCCATCGACGGGCACCAGCTCCGGCGCATCCTCCAACTCTGGGAAGGCCTGCACGAAGCCGCGCTCGATCATTACCGCAGCCACGTGACCCAGGGGGAAGCCTTCGAGATCTTCCAGGTGCTGGTGGATACCGTGCTCGCATTCGGCCCCTGGCTGGCTACACAGAGCCAGAAGCTCCAGGACTATGCGGGACGGATCCTGCAGTCGGCCGTGGCGCCGATCAACGACCTGCAGCAGGAGGAGAGCTGGGAGCGGGCCGTGGCGCCCTTCCTGCGCAACCTGTTTTCCGCCCACCTGCCGCGCTATCATTATTTCGACCTCCTCCACCTGCTGGCCGAGGTGAGTACGCCGGCCCGACGGGAAGCCCTTGCCCAGGGGCTCCTGCGCGAATACCTGGCCATCAAGGGTCCCGACCTGCGGCGTACGGAGGCGGTGCTCCGCTTCCTCGAAGCCACGGGCACCGTTGCCCAACATATTGAGCACCTCCCTGCCTACGACTGGGAGCATGCCTATAATGAGCGCCTGTTGCGCCACCTTCTGGATACCGGCTGCTACGAGCGGGCTGGCACGATCTGCGAGGAACAGCTCGAGGCCAACAACAGCAGCCGCTTCGATCTGCCCTACCTCCAGGTGCTGAAGCGCGTGTACCGCGAGCTCGGTGATACCGGTGGCCTGCGCCATGTGCTCGAACGCCTGCTGATTCAGCATTGGGATATCGAAGACCTAAACGGGCTGCTGGACCTGATGACCCCTGATGAAGCGGAGCGCTATCGCAAGCGCGTACTCCTGCAGGCGCGCAACCAGCATGGCGACGTGCGTGCGGCTGTCTTCGCTTTCGCCCTCCTCGCCGAAGAAGGGGGCTGGGACCGCATGGTGGCCCTCATCGACGGCACCACGCCCATTGCAGCCCTCTCGCCTTACCTCGACGAGCTCTATCGCGCCGATGCCCGCGCCCTCCTCGCCAATGCCCTCGGCCGCGAAGACCGCTTCGGCTTCATCTATCCCGACAACGAAGAGGAGTTCCTAGCCAAGGAAGACCTGGCCGCATGGTTCATCCGCCGCTATCCCCACCAGGATCTCCGCAAAGCCGTCCTGGAACAGCAGTCCCGCCGCCGCGGCTTCCGCGGGAACACCATGCTCCGCCTCCTCGGGGAAGCGCTGGAGGGGAGTGATTTCTAAGGAGTTCGCGGAGTTTGCGAGGGTTGCGGAGTTCAATAGTTCAAATGTTCAATAGTTTAAGAGTTGCACGGTTCTCCCCTTGATTTACTCCCTCTCCTTTGGAGAGGGGCGGGGTGAGGTCTTTCAAGGGTTCAAGAGTTGGGACAGGGAAGCGGGAGATGATGCCCGTTAGTTGGAAAGGCGAGACGGATAAGCCTGCGGTTAGGAGTTTTGCGCCCCGCAGGGGCCTGTGCATAGTATTTTAGCAAACGCAGCTACCGTAGTGAAGACTGCTTTTGATACTTTCTACAGCAATACCGCTCCTTGCCCTGCTTTACTGCTGGTTCAGTCCCCAGATGCCTGCGGTCCCGACGTGTCGGGAGGAAAACTTCCGGCCTTTGGCAACTCCTTCATAACCTCTGTGCACCTCCCTGTCTCTGTGACTCTGTGGTTCAAAAAACAACACACTTTTGTGCTTCTTCGTGCCCTTTGTGTCTTGGTGGTGAAAAAACACGAGCGAAGCGAGTGAAACCATCCCACCGATAAAAGGATTGTTAATCCGGGCCCGGCGCCATGGATTCCGGGATGCAAAGGCTATTTTTGGCAACATTTCCTATTATGAAGAAGCTTCTTTTCCTCGCCTTCGGATTGGCCGGCATGACGACTGCCGCGCTGGCACAACCGAAAAAATTCGTGGCCGACAAGATCATTGGCATCGTAGGCGACCGGATCATCCTGTTCTCCGATATCCAGAACTCCCTTGCCGATGCCGCCCGTAACGGACAGCAGCTGCCCGAAGGCGCCGAGTGCCAGGTGATGGAGCAGGCCCTGGTATCGAAAGTGCTGATGCTGCAGGCCGAGAAGGACTCGCTGAAAGTGACGGAAGAAGAAGTGGAAGCAGATCTCGACAACCGCGTGCGCATGTTCATCCGCCAGTACGGCACCCAGGAAGAAGTGGAGCGCCTCGCCGGCAAGACCATCTACCAGATCAAGGATGAAGCCCGCGAGTCGGTGCGCGAGCGCAAGCTGGCCGAAGCCATGCAGCGCAAGATCGTGGACCCCATCCGCATCACCCCCGCCGAAGTGAAAGTCTATTACGACCGCGTACCCAAGGACTCCCTGCCCTTCTTCGAGTCGGAAGTGGAAGTAGGACAGATCGTGATCTACCCCAAGGCATCCAAAGAAATTGAAGACTATACCCGCGAAGAGCTGCTGCGCCTCCGCCAGCGGATCGTGGACAAGAAGATTTCGTTCGGACAGGCCGCCCAGCAGTTCTCCGAAGATCCCGGGTCGAAAGAGAATGGCGGACAGTACCAGATGAACCGCAACGAAAAGACCTGGGACCCGAAGTTCCTGGCCGGCGCCTTCCGCCTCAAAGAAGGTGAGATCTCCATGCCGATCAAGACCCAGTTCGGTTACCACATCATCCAGATGGTTTCGCGCAGCGGCGATGATGCCATCGTGCGCCACATCCTGAAAGTGCCCCCGGTAACCGACGAGGATATCCGCAAAAGCACGTCCACCCTCGACTCTGCCCGCGCCAAGATGATCGCCGGCACCCTGAGCTTCCAGGAAGCGGCCGAGAAATACAACCAGGATGACCAGCAGAAATTTGCCGGTCCCTACATCCAGAGCGGTGATGGAGATACCTACAATCGTTTCGATGAGCTTGACCGCGAAGCCGTGGCTGTACTCGGCAACCTCAAGGTAGGCGAGTACTCGCAGCCCCAGGTCTTCACCGATGAGCGGACCCAGAAGAAAGGCGTGCGCATCCTCTTCCTGAAGACCCGCACCGAGCCCCACCGCATGAACCTGCGCGACGACTTCAACAAGATCTCCCAGGCGGCCCTCGAAGAGAAGAAATTCCTGGCGCTCGACAAGTGGCTCAACGGGCACATTCCCAACTATTACATTATGGTGGATAACAGCGAATTCGGCTGCACCCGCCTTGACCGCTGGACGAAATCCAGTAGCACCGCGGTGCGCTAATGGTTTTCACTAATTCATGGAAATGGCGGGCCAATTGATGGTCCGCCATTTATTTTTCTGGTTAATTTCAATGCCTTAGGTCCAACGTCCAATGTCCCTTGCAATCAATAAACTGCTCGACACGTCCCTGCCCAGGCAGGGCTGGGAGTTTCTCGATCATCACCCGCTGCCCACCTGGGTGGTGCAGGCCGATGATTTCCTGATCCTGTATGGGAACATTTCTGCTTCCCGGCTTTATGGCAGTCCGCAGGACAATTTCCTGAATTATTTCCCCGAAGAAAGCCGCCTCCGGTTTCTGCAGCAGATGCGCGTTGCGGGCAAGGAGCCGGTTTCGGAGATCTATGCGCATCAGCGTACTGATGGACAGAAGCTTTGGGTTTCGCTGCACGCCCACCCGGTGCCCGAGCGCAACTGGCTGCAGATCTCCGTTTTCGATATCACCAACACGAAGAGCGAGATTGCTTTCCTGGAAGACGAGATCCGCCGTTACCAGACCTTTGTAGAGCAGAGCTCCGAGGGCATTTACTGCCAAGAGTTCCCCGAGCCGGTGCCGGTTAACGCCAGCCCCGAAGAGTTGCTCGCGCGTTCGCGGACCAGCAGCTACATCTCCGAATGCAACGAGGCCATGGCCCGCATGTATGGCTATGAGAGCGCCCGGGAAATGAAGGGGTTGCTCGGCGCCCAGCTGCTCGATTACGACGATCCCGCCAATCTGGAATACCTGCGCGGCTTTATCCAGAACGGTTTTCGCGTAGTGAATGCCGAGTCGGTGGAGCGCGACCGCTATGGCAATACCAAGTATTTTCTCAACTCCGCCTTCGGCATCGTTGAAGACGGCTTCCTGCGCCGCGTCTGGGGCATGCAGCAGGATATCACCGAGCGGAAGAAGATCCACGAGCAGCTCAGCCTCATGGCCAACCTCGTGGAGCAGACCACCGATGTGCTGACAGCAGCAGACATCAACTTCATTCCCGTTACCTGGAATAAAGCGGCGGAGCGCATCTACGGCCTGAAGGCCGAGGACGTGATCGGCCGCAACCTGCGTGAATTCATCGAGATCGACTACATGGGTTTCACCCGTGAAGAAGTGCGTGCGGAGATCAGTGCGCAGGGAGGATGGCGGGGCGAAACCATGTTCGTACGCCCTACCGATGGCAAGCGCATCACCCTCCTCCTCAGCTACAAGCAACTGCTCGACGGGCGCGGGCAGCCGCTGGGCTATCTCATCTCCGCAACGGACATCACCGAACGAAAAGAGATCGAGCAGCGCGTGGCCGAAAGCGAGCACCGCTTTCGTGAGATGACCAATTCGGTGCCCGTGATGATCTGGATCTGCGACCAGGACAACAATACGACTTATGTCAGCCAGAAATGGCTGGAATATACCGGCAGCGATATTATCGGTGTGGAGAACGGCTGGGCTTCGCTGGTGCACCCGGAAGACATCTTCCAGGCCAAGCGGCTTTACGACCGGGCTTTCGCCGAACAGAAACCGGTTACGCTTACCTATCGCCTGCGCCGGATCGACGGCAGCTACAGCTGGGTGCAGGACGTGGGCGTGCCCCGCTTCCTCGAAGACGGCACGTTCGTGGGTTTCATCGGCTCCGTGGTGGATATCGAGCAGCAGAAACAGCGGGAAGCACAGCTGCGCTACCAGGCAACGGTGCTGGAGAACGTATCCGACATCATCGTATCGACCGACCTCCAGTTCTGCGTGCGCGGCTGGAACAAAGCCGCCGAGAACGTATATGGGCTGAGTGAAGCGGAAGCCACTGGCCGCAAGTTCCTCGAGATCGTGAACATGCAGTTTGAAAGCATGTCGCGGAACAGCGCCCTCACCGTGCTGCTGGAGAAAGGCGCCTGGGAAGGTGAGGTATCGGTGGACATGGGCAAGGGCGAGCGCCGCTTCTTCCTGCAGACCGTGCGCTACGTGCTGGATGAACGGGGCCAGAAGATCGGTTTCATGGCCGTGGGCCGTGATATTTCGGAGCGCAAGAAATTCGAAGCCGAGCTACAGAAGAGCGAGCAGTTTTACCGCACGCTGATCGCCGATTCGCTGGATGCCACCCTCCTGCTCAACGCCGATGGCCACATCACCTATTCATCGCCGGCGCTGAAAAACGTGCTGGGCTACGAGAATTTCGAGGTACTCGGACGGAGCGGTTTCGAGTTCGTGCACCCGGATGATGCGCTCTGGGCGCTGGAGTCGTTCAATAAAGAGAAGGAAGCCAATCCCGAAGTAAAAAATATCACCGTTCGCCTGCTCACCAGGGACAAGACCTGGGTCTGGTGTTCGGTACGGGGCCACAATCTGCTGAAGCATGCCGCGATCGGCAGTATCGTGGTTTATATCCACGACGATACGCTGCGGAAGAAAGCCAGCGACGCGCTCAAGGAGAGCGAACGCCGTTTCCGGGAGCTCGTTCGCGATATCCGCCTCGGCGTAGTGATCTATGATGCGCAAGGCAAGATCACACTCTGCAACAACGCGGCCTGTTCGCTCCTCGGCCTCTCCGAGCCCGAGGTCATGGGCAAGACAGTGGTCAATACTGCCTGGGATGTGATCCATGAAGACGGCGCCCGGTTTGTTGAAGCGGAATTCCCCGTAACCGTTTCCCTGTCCACCGGCCTGCCGGTACGCGATGTGGTGATGGGCGTCTATAGTACGCAGATGGAAGACCGCAACTGGCTGCTGGTAAATGCGGAACCGATCCACGACGAACAGGAACAGCTGATCCACGTGATCTGTTCCTTTACCGATATCACCGAGCGGAAGAAGCTTGAACGCAAGCTGCTGGCCGACCAGATCGCGCACCAGCGCCAGCTCACGCAGGCTACGATCGACGGCCAGGAAAAGGAGCGCCGCGAGATCGGCCGCGAGCTACATGATAATATCGGGCAGCAGCTGACCTCGATCAAGCTCTTCCTCGAGCTCGCGCGCTCCACTACCGACGACAGCACGGGCGAGATGATCGCCATGGCCCAGAAAAGCGTCTCGGGTATGATCAACGAAGTACGGGCTATGTCGCGCTCCCTCGTTCCCCAGACCCTCAGCGACCTGGGACTGGTGGATTCGATTAGCGAGCTGGCCGAGTCGCTCGGGCGCATGCAGGTGCTGGACATCGAGTTCGATGCTTCGCATTACGTGAATCGTTCGCTCCCCGACAACCAGAAGCTCATGGTGTTCCGGATCGTACAGGAGCAGCTCAACAACGTGGTGAAGCATGCCGGCGCCGGCCGGGCGAAGATCCTGCTGCAAAGCGAAGGCACGGAAACGGTGCTGGAGGTGAGCGATGATGGCTGCGGCTTTGACCCCGCCACCGTTCGCCAGGGCTTGGGCTTCAAGAACATCAAGAACCGCGCGGAGCTCTTCGGCGGCACCGCCATCGTAGACGCCGCCCCGGGCAAGGGCTGCCGTCTCCTCGTCCGCTTTCCGCAGATACAGGGCAATTGAGTTACAGTGCCACCTTGCGCCGCCTTTTCGAACCACAAAAGCACAAAAACACCAAGAAGCACAAAGGATTAATCAATAGATGCAGGGTTGCAGTCTTCGTGTTTTTTTGCTTACTAAATGCTTTGTGACCCTTTGTGCCTTAGTGTCTTAGTGGTTCAAAAAACGGTTAGGAGCCACCCTATTAAATCCTTTAACGTTGGCACCGGAGAAGCACCCTATCTTTGCGCCTTCTTACCGCCATGAGTGACGCTATCAAACACGAATGCGGCCTAGCATTCATCCGCTTGCGGAAGTCGTTCTCTCATTACCAGCAGAAATACGGAACGGTACTCTGGGGCCTTAACAAGATGTACCTGCTGATGGAAAAACAGCACAACCGCGGCCAGGATGGCGCCGGTGTGGCTGCCGTGAAGCTGAATGTGGAGCCCGGTTATCCCTTCCTCGCACGCATCCGGAGTAACGAACCCCAGCCCATCGCCGCTATTTTCCGGAAGATCGGCGCCGAGTTCAACGAGCTGCAGAAGTTCAACTCCGATGCCCAGCATCATCCCGGTCTCCTGAAAGGGCACCTGTCCTTCCTCGGCGAACTACTGCTGGGCCACCTGCGCTACGGTACCCAGGGACGTAACGATGCGGAATACTGTCACCCTTTCATCC
>CBHWDR010000127.1:0-7542 GCA_966112575.1 uncultured Chitinophagales bacterium | reverse complement strand
AGATATGGGATTGATCGCCGCCATGAATTATTCGTTTGCGCCCCTGCGCTCATTCTTCCACCACATCAAAAATCCGTAAACAATATGCAAAACTCCAAAACCCAGCGACCAGAAGATCAGTCCATACCCGATGTACCAGAGGTTAAGCGCACCAAGCACCAGCTGTCCGTAGCCGAGATAGCCGATCTCCGGAAATGTATACTTCGATGCATGGATCAGGGCCAGGCCATAAAAGAGCAGGCAGGCCGGGGCGATGAGGCCATAAGCATGAAAATCCAGGAGGCGAAGGATCAGCAGCCCGCCCACGAGCATCGGCACCACCACGCTCCACATCAGCCGCCGGGCTACAAAGCCCCAGATGGGCAGTCCCGTTTTCCGGCTGCGCAGCCAGGTGAAAAAGAAAGCCGACACAAAAGCTCCCAGAAACGTGAATACGGCGATCCAGAACAGCCGGGCTTCCAGGGGATCCCATTCGCCCAGCATCCCGTAGCCACGGGTCGAGCGGATCTCGCTGTGCCAGCCCGGGATCACCGAAACGGCATAATAGTCACCGATGGTGTCGTAGGCGAACCAGGCGCCGATCAGCGCGCAGATGCCGGCGGCAACGCCACTGAGGCCGCTCAGGGAAATGAACCGGCTGCTCCGGGTCATCATCTGCCGGATGTCCTGCAGGCGTTCGAGGTGCTGGTTGTCTGGATTCATAAAAAGCACTTTGTAATTCAAAGTAACTAGAGATTTTTCATACCCGCAAATCTTTTTTCGAAGAGCTGCTAAAAGAGAAGCGAAGTAAAAGACACTGAAATGACGGTATGCATGAAAGAACATTCAGCCATAAAAAAAGGCGCCGAAGCGCCTTTCCTATTTATTTCCCTTCCTCCAGCGCTCCAGCTTCCTCCAGGTATTTTTTAAACAACCGGTCTACTTTCGATCGCTCATAATCCTCATCCCAGACCAGGTTGGTGATGCTGCCCCTTGCCCCCTTCGTGCCGTTGCCATAGGGACCGGCGATACCGAGATAGCCCGGCTCACCTTCCGCATAAACATGGAACAGGAAGAACTTTTGCTTCCTGCCCTGGAACTCGGCAACCCGCTCACCAACGAGCTCGATCAGTAATTCATCCAGCTCTTCACTGGCAATGCCGTAAAGTTCACTTTCCGCCAGTTGCCGTTGACCCGACCAGGCTTTCGGGAACTGCGCCAGCAGCCCAAGCTGCTCCATGCGTTCGTAGAGCTGGAGCCGGTAAGCTTTGTCAGCCGCCAGCTTGCTGATCATCGCCGGGTCCACCTTCTGCCGGTGGCGTAACAGGCCTACTAAGGAAACGAACCGGACATCCGGGTCTTCGATCGTAAGGAACTTATGCTGAAGCGCGATGCACTCGGGTGTGTTGAACAGACTGACAAACCCGGCCCATTCGTAGGCGACATAGGTTTCTTCCGGATTCGCTTTCGCATGACGATAGCTTGTCTCTGCATCGGCGAGATAAAGGGGTATATAGCTCTGGAAAAGCGAACGGTCAAGCAGGCTGTCGCTGTCGAGGTACGTGGCCAGTTGCGCGAGGAGCTGGCGGTGCAGGCTGTCGTTGCTTCCCTTAATCAGCAGAGGCAACAGGGCAGCCGCTTCTTTCGCCGACGAACGGATCGAAACAAAGAACCGGTAAGGATTCCCTTCTTTCGGCAGGCCCGCAGCCAGCAATTGCCGACCCAGTGCCCAGGCAGAATCCGTTTCCAGTTGCACCAGCAGGGTAAGCAAGGTGTACTTCAGGTGCTCCTGTCCCGGCTTGAGAGCGGAATAAGCGGCACGTACGAACGTGATCACCGAGTCCGGATCATCCCCGCTCACCAGCTCGTCCAGGATATTGGAGCGGATCATCGAGAGCCCGTCTTCCTCATCGCCGTATTTAACCAGCAGGGCCTGACGCAGAAGAGGCATATCCGCCCGTTCAAACTCCACTTCACGGAAAACGCTTTCGGCGCGTTCGCGTTCTGCTTCGTCGGTGGAGCGAAGTGCGGCAAGCAGCGCCGGCACCCGGCGGGTGTAGATCGTAGGCATCTCTTCCCGGTTCACCCGGAACGCCTGCAGGAAGCGGTCCGCCTGCTCGAACCCGGCATGAGGCGGAACAACGGTAAAGGCTTCGAAAAGCGTATCACGGCTCACGGTCATCCGGATCTTCTTGATATAGCCACCAGCTTTCGCTTGGAATCGCGTCTCTCAGCCTTTCAGTCCGCCCACCATCACCGGCCCGTTGAAATGAACCGTATCCGTAAAGCTCGAATAATATTGTGCGCTGTGGTCAGCAAAGAAGGTGGAATCGTTCTTGCTCCAGAAAAATGGCGACAAGGGGGTGCGGAACACATCCATCGAAAGCACCTGCAACGAATCATAAGCGAGGAAATGGCGGCGGCGGAACGGATCGGCCGCATGGCGCTTCGCCGTTTCATCGTCGGCATCATCATTCTTATCCTGCACCTCCCGGAATGGCTCGTTGGCCATCGCCCGGAAGCCACCTGCAACGGAGGTCTGCAGCTTCCATTGCCCCTGGGGATAGTCGCTCAGCTGCAGCGAATGGAGGAAACGATCGGCAACGGGGATCTCGCTGTTCGCGGTCATGCCCACCATCAGCACGTAAACGCGATTGCCCCGCACCACGCTGAGCGTTCGGTAAACCAGCTTGTTCTTACTGCTCGTCATCCAGAGATGGAAAGCGGGATAACCCTGGTAAGTGCTAACCTCGCGGCGCAGCACGCTGTCGTATTTCTCACCCAGCTGCTTCTCGAAAGCCTCAAAATAAACGCTGTCGCCATCAAGATTGAAGGAAGGTCCCGTCTCCCGTACATGAAATAGGAAATAGATGCCGTTGGCCACATCCATATGATCATAGGCGGTGAAGGTCCAGTTGCTCGAATTGCCCGCGCTCTCCAGCATGGCATTGCGCTTGGGTGTGCCGGGGAAGGAAATGCGCACGCCTTTACTGGCAAGGGTCAGATCGGTCCACGACTTGGCAGTGGGCGCATGCGCAACGAAGGAACGGAAAAAGCGGTCGACGCTGCTGCCGAGATTCATTTTCTTGTTCGAGCCGGCCATCAGCATATAGAGCACACGGTCTTTCTGCAGCAGCCGGATGCGGAAGACGCCTTCCCCACTTTCGATCAGGGCTTCGACCCCATTCATCTCCGGCGTACTGATATCCTTGCGGCTCTTCACGGTGCCCATCACGGAATTCTGGCCCGCAATGGTGCTGACCATGGTGCTCAGGTCCCTGGCGGACCGTGCTTCGGCGAGGGTACTGCCGGCCATGTAGAACGTCATCGTAGTGATGTCAAAGAACATATTCATCTTCACTACGTCGCCGAATACACTGAAGGCGGAAGGCTGTCCCGGCATCTGCACGGTGAACAGCTTCTCTTCGTCCTGTACGGGCATCCATGCGATCTCGTCGAGCTTCGCAGCGATGGATTCAGCAGCGATCCGCTTCGAGGAGAATACGGGTTCCACCCGGTAGCCCCGCCTGCGCAGCAAGGCAATCACACCCGAATCGCTCGGCAGGTGGGCAGCGCCAACGGCGAAGAACATGGATCGGAAACGGGTGAGGCTGTCCATGCGGCGGGCCATCTTCACATTCCGCTGGATCAGCATGCGCTGGGTAAACGGATCGCGGTTGTTCGCATAGCTGACGTCCGAAATGCGCTGCAGGTCTTCCTTGAGATAGGTCTGCTTCATCTGCTCGAGTGAAAAGCGCAACTCCTGTTCCGGAGCAAAAATTTCTTTGGGGTTGATGCTCTGTCCTACTTCATCCATCACATCCATCTGGTCGGTCACGTCCTCGATGCCGCCGGTCCACTTGCCCTGGCGCAGTGCGATGCCGAAGAGATAGGCATCGATGATGGTGGGCATCTCGCCATCGGTAGCGAGGCGGCTGAGCCGGTATTCCCGCACTTTCTTCAGCTGCTTCGGCGTGAGGGTCTTGCGATCCATGCCCAGCTCACGCAGGAGGGTATCGGCCTCTTTGCCGATTGCACGCGTGTCCACCACCTTTTCTTCGTCGTTCTCCGCCAGCCATTCCCGCTGCCGGCTGACGATCGTCCGGTTGATGAGTGAATCCATATAGTCCTTGAAGTCCACTTCCAGCGCAAAGCCTTCGGCCTGCTGGATAAAATGATAGAGGGAATCGGTAAAGTTGAACAGGCGCTTGTCCTGCACGTGGATGGTACCGAAGAGATAAGAGGGCTTGGTCAGGCCATTGCCGGAGATGCGCCACAGCATCGTGGATGGCCAGGTTTTCTGGGCATGAAGCAGCGAAGAGATGAGGAGCGCAAGCACCGCCAGGCTTCGTCGGAAAAGCAGCATAGAGTTGGGTTTGGGCGAAGATAGGGACTACCTTCGCCGCGTGAATCAACGTGAATTATTTCTCCGGCATGTGGGGCAGACCTCCCCCGCGCCACTGGCCCTGGAGATCGTCCGGGCCGAAGGCGCCACGCTCACCGATGCTTCAGGCAAAACCTATATCGATCTGATCGGCGGCATCTCGGTAGCCAATGTGGGCCACCGCCATCCAAAAGTGCTGGCGGCTATTCACCGACAGCTCGATGCCTACCTGCACATCATGGTTTATGGCGAATTCGTGGAAACGCCGCAGGTGGCCTATGCGCAGAAACTGGCTTCCCTCCTGCCCCATCCGCTCGAGTCGGTTTACTTCACCAACTCCGGCGCTGAAGCCGTCGAGGGCGCGATGAAGCTGGCCAAGCGGGCCACGGGCAGAACGGAGATCATCGCCTTTCGGAACTCCTATCACGGATCTACCCAGGGCGCGCTGAGCCTCATTGGCGACGAATACTGGCGCAATGCCTACCGGCCCCTGTTGCCGGGTATCCACCACGAAATTTATAATTCCCGCGAAGCATTGGACCGCATCGGCACTGATACGGCAGCCGTGGTGGTGGAAACCGTGCAGGCAGAAGCCGGCATCAGGCCACCGACCGACGGTTGGCTGAAGGCCCTGGAGGCACGCTGCCGTGCCACGGGCACCCTTCTCATCCTCGATGAGATCCAGGCGGGCTTCGGGCGCACCGGCAGCCTTTGGGGATTCGAGTCGTTCGGCATCCTCCCCGACATCCTCCTCCTGGGCAAAGCCCTGGGTGGCGGCATGCCCCTGGGCGCCTTCGTCGCTTCCAAAGCATTGATGGACCAGCTTTCCGACAACCCGGTGCTCGGGCACATCACCACCTTCGGCGGCCACCCGGTCTGCTGCGCGGCCGGACTGGCAGCACTCGAAGCCCTGCTGGAGGAGAACATGTTCGAAGGGGTGAAGAAAAAACAGGCCCTGTTCGAGGAGCTGCTGGTCCACCCGGCCATCCGCTCGGTTTCGGCGCATGGTCTTTGGATGGCCGTGGAATTCGAGAGCTTCGAGCTGAACAAACGGATCATCGACCGCTGTATCGAAAAAGGCCTGCTTACCGACTGGTTCCTCTTCGCCTCCAGCTGCCTCCGGATCTCGCCGCCCCTGGTCATTAGCGAAGACCAGATCCGCGCAAGCTGCCGGGTGATCCTGGAGAGCATCGAGGAAGAAGTGCCATTGGCACATTCCCTAACTTAGCCCGGCAGATCAGATCAGTAATCAGTGATGAAAGATCAGAGATCAGACATCAGAGATCAGACATCAGACATCAGAGATCAGACATCAGTTATCACCAAATCATCCTCCATGGCCCTTATTCTCCCGGTAGAAGACAAGTCCCCGAGCTGGGGCGCCAACTGTTTCATCGCGCCCAATGCCACCATCGTTGGCGATGTGGTCATGGGCGATGATTGCAGCATCTGGTTCAATGCCGTCCTGCGCGGCGATGTGAATGCGATCCGTATCGGCAACCGGGTGAATATCCAGGATGGCGCGGTGGTGCACTGCACGTTCCAGCGCACGCAGACCATCATCGGCAACGAGGTCTCCATCGGGCATAATGCCATCGTTCATGGCTGCGTGCTCCACGACCGGGTGCTGGTAGGCATGGGTGCGATCGTGATGGACAATGCCGTGGTGCATTCCGACACCATCATCGCTGCCGGCGCCGTGGTGCTGGAAGGCACGGTTTGCGAAGGCGGATCGATCTACGCCGGCGTGCCGGCCAAAAAAGTGAAAGCCGTTTCCCCGGAAAAACTGGAAGGCGAGATCAACCGCATTGCCCGCAACTACCTCAGTTACAGCAAATGGTTCGAAGCGGCCAACGACGCCTACCCCAAATGAGGCAGGGCTGCGCCCTACTTGCGGCGCCGGGGTTTTCGACGTACCTTTATAACAAACCGATATCATGAAAGCGATTCGTTTCGCCGTGCTGACTACCTGTACCCTGCTCCTTCTCTCTTCCTGCAGCCTCTTCAAACCGAAGTACGGCTGTCCGTCCAATGGCCGCAATGTGGGCGCTGAAAAAGTGCTCGACATGTCCAAGAAAGAACAGCGGAAAGCGGGTAAGTTCAAGGCCTGACCGAAGGCATAACAATTGCATCATGCAACAAAACGGTTTCATCCTTTGTCTATAAGGAAAGCGAAGCCTCGTAACCCGTAAATGTTTGCATATGAGCCTCACCCTACGAACAACTTTAGGTTGTACTGAAGCCGTCATCGACGGCGATGGCGGACTGAAACGCTTCTACCAGATCGCCGATATTCTCCGCGACGAGATCAAGGTGCTATTTGTGGGCAAGGAAGATGACTTCGATGCCATCAACTGGGATTTCCAGATGGGCAACCACGCACTCACCCTCCAATACTCGATCTACAACGGCATCTCCATGTTCCCCACCCGCACCAAGGACGCCCGCAAGCGCGACAACCTCGCCGTTGTGGAACTGGCCAACGTCCTCGAAGGCAAGTTGCAGAACGTCGACTTCCGGAGAGCCAGCTAGAATTAGCGAATTCGGGAATGAGGGAATTCGAGAATGAGACTCCATGGGGCATGGCTCTTACCCTGTTTTTGAACCACAGAGACACCAAGACACAAAGAGACACGGAGGATTTTGTTTAGAAGCAATCTTTTCTTAACGGTTGCCATCGGACTTTTTGGTGCGAGGCACGGATCGTTCAGAGGTTCTTCCCCTCGACATTTCTTGTACCTTGTTCTTTATTCTTTATTTCCCTTAAGGCCGCCTACGGTGCCTCTTGCGTAGGTTGCGCCCCTAACGGGGCACGCAGAGGTATGAGGGTCCTTGTTGTCCCAGGGCTAAAGCCCTGGGTTACCTTTATTTCGCCCCGATGGGGCAAGGCATCCAAAAGGAAGCAGATCTCTATAAATAAATAGTCCTGCGCACCGCTTACATCCTCTTCGATACGGCACCGGTACCCTGTGCTGGGAATCATAAAATCGTATCGTTCACCCCGGGTGCACGCTCCCGACTGTTCGGGACGGGGCTACCCATATGTCGCCCTCCCGACTGTTCGGGACAGGGCAGTGAGGATCTTCAAATGGAGCACCTCCCTCAATGGATAAATATCGAAGCCTTCAGCAAGTATTTTTCTACAATCCTGAGCTATCTTACGCGGTTACAATTTCCCC
>CBHWDR010000126.1:0-7566 GCA_966112575.1 uncultured Chitinophagales bacterium | reverse complement strand
TTGCGGTGAGGGCGGGATTCGAACCCGCGGTACAGTTTAACCCGTACGGCAGTTTAGCAAACTACTGATTTCAGCCACTCATCCACCTCACCGGCTGAACCAACCCCGGGCCGGTAACCCGGGTCAAGGGGTGCAAAAATAGGGAGATCGATGGCAATCCGCCAAAAAGAAAATTGCCTTTTTCCCGCGCTGCGATCGGTGTGCGGTCATTGTCTGGCGCCCCTGTTTGAATTATCTTTAAGCCGTTGCGGTAAAAGCATCCCAGCCACCATTCATGTCCGGTCCATTATTCGAGCAAACGAAACGAACGGTCCATCCTTCCGACCCGGGCCTGCCCTGGCAGTTCCGGGAATCGATGCGCCTGGCGAAGCTGGGATACTGGCAGATGGACCTCAGCAACAATGAACTCCTCTGGTCCGACGAGCTGTATGAGCTCTATGGGCTCGATCCTTCCGTGAAGCCCGACGTAACGCTCTATCTCAGCCTCCTGCATCCCGAAGATGAAGCCGCCTGCCGCGAACTCCTCTATGGCAGCGACATCATGGAAGAAGTGTTCCATACGCATCGCCTGATCCGTCCCGACGGCAGGATGATCCATGTGCTGCACCGCGGCCATCCCATCCGCGACAGCCACGGCCGGATCACCGGGCATTTCGGTGTGGTTCAGGACGTGACCGAACAGAAGCTGGTGGAAGAGCAGCTGCGCATCAACAAGCAACGCTTCAAAGCCCTCGTGCAAAACGGCTCGGACATCATTGCCGTGGTGGACCAGAACAGCTGCTTCACCTATGTAAGCCCGGCAACGACCAAGATCGTGGGCTATGAACCGGAGGAGCTCGTGGGCAAAGGCGTCATGGAGCTCATTCATCCCGACGAGATCGACCTCGTGCGCGGCGAGCTGACCAACGTGATCCTGCGGATCAACCAGGGGGTGCCTACCCTGCATCGGTTCCGCCATAAGGACGGTAGCTGGATCTGGCTCGAATCCACCGGCATCAACCGCATGGCCGAGGCGGACGTGGAGGGCGTGATCATCAATGCGCGCGATGTAACGGAACGGAAGCGGCTGGAAACGCAGCTTGCCGAAGAGCAGCAGAAGCGGCAGCGGGCCATCACCTCGGCCGTCATCCGCGCCCAGGAAGGGGAGCGGGCCCAGCTCGGACAGGAACTCCACGATAACGTGAACCAGGTGCTGACCACCGTGAAATTATACAACGAGATGATGCTCGATGGCATTGGCGAGCCGCGGGAGATCCTCGTCAAGTCGATCCGGCAGCTGCAGAACTGCATCAACGAGATCCGGAGCATTTCCAAACGGCTCTCGGCGCCTTCGCTCGGGAAGATCTCCGTTGCCGACTCGGTGCACGAACTGGTGGAATCGATCAACCTCACCAACCGCCTGCACATCAGCTCCCGCATCCAGGGACTCGACGACCGGACCGTACCCCAGGAGGTTCACCTTGCGATTTATCGCATCATCCAGGAGCAGCTGAATAACATCCTCAAATATGCCGAAGCTAAGCATGCATGGATCACGCTGGTCAATGACCATCGCGGCCTGGTGCTCACCATCTCCGACGATGGCCGCGGCTTCGATCCGGGGACCCGCCGAACCGGGATCGGCATCACCAACATGGAAACAAGGGCCGAGAACATGAACGGTACCCTGGAGGTGAGCAGCGCGCCCGGGAAGGGATGCCGCGTTACGGCCTGCTTTCCGCAGGTTCGTTGACAGCGGTGCCGGGCAGGTGCCGCGAGCGATATCTTTCAAACACAAGCAGGGAGAGCCAGGAGGAAATGATCCCGATCAGCATACCCACGCATACATCCGTTACGAAATGCTGCGAGAGGTAAACGCGTGAATAGCCCACAAAAAAAGCAATAAGGGGGAAGAAGTAGGCCGCCCAGCCCCGGGGGTAGAGGAAGGCCATCAGGAGGGCGAGGGTGAAAGCCGTGCTCGTATGCCCCGACGGAAAGGAATTGCTCCGGTTCATGTGCAGGTCTTTCACCACGTGCACCACGTCTTCGCCCAGCACCACTACGGGCCGCATCTCGTCGGCAAAAACCACGCGCTTCAGGAAATGCGTGAGCACGGTGCAGATGATGACCGAGGCCAGCACCGCGATGAAGAACTTTCTTCGGAACAGGAGGGTATAAAGAAAGAGCGGAACCCAGATCACGCCATCGCCCAGGTAGGTCCAGACGCGGAAGAACTGGTCGAAGACCGGTGCGTTGTGGCGGTTGATGATCAGGAAGGATCCTTCCTTGCCGTAGGCCAGCACAAAGAGCAGCACCGCGAGCCAGAGGAGGAAAGAGAAAACTACCGCGGTCCGGTAATGACGATATTCTGTACTTTGCAAGCGGAAAACTTCGGGTTTCACCCGACAAATATAAACGGCACAGCTGCGAATGGCGGTATATAAAAAACATTATCTGATCACCGGAGGAGCGGGATTCATCGGAAACCACCTGGTCCGCAGCCTGCTCGCCGATGAGGACCTGCGCATCACCATCATCGATAATTTCGATCCCTTCTATCCGCGGCAGATCAAGCTGCTCAACGTCGATGGCTTTGAAAAGCACCAGCGCATCCTGCTGATCGATCGCAATATCGAGGACCTGACCGCCGAAGAGCTGCGCATGATCCTTCCGCAATCCGTTGACGTGATCATTCACCTGGCGGCCAAGGCCGGCGTGCGACCGAGCATCGCCGATCCGATGGGTTACCAGCGGACCAACGTCATGGGTACGCAGATGCTGCTCGACTTTGCCCGGGCGGCCAACGTGCCGCAATTCGTGTTCGCTTCCTCCAGCAGTGTGTACGGGGTTAATCCCGAGTTGCCCTGGAAGGAAACGGCACAGCTGCAACCCATCAGCCCCTATGCCATGACCAAGCTTGCCGGGGAAATGGCCGGGCATGTATTCAGCCACCTCTATGGCCTGCGGTTCATCGCCCTTCGCTTCTTTACGGTCTACGGCCCGGCCCAGCGGCCCGACCTGGCCATCCATAAATTCGTTAAGTCCATATTGAACGATCGGCCCATCACCATTTACGGCGACGGCTCCACAAGCCGCGATTACACGTATGTCGATGATATCGTCAGCGGCATCCGTTCGGCGATCAACTACACAGATACGCCTTTCGAGATCATCAACCTGGGCAATAGCTATTCCATCCCCTTATCGGAATTGGTAACGAAAGTGGAAGAAGCAGTAGGCCGTAAGGCGCGCATCGACCGCCAGCCCGAACAGGCCGGCGATGTGCCCCGCACGTTTGCGGATGTGTCGAAGGCGCACCGGCTGCTTGGCTATGCGCCCGCCACCATGCTGGAAGACGGCTTAAAGAATTTCTGCAACTGGTATCTGAAGAACCAGGCTATACTGTGATCTCCAGCGTTTCCGGCTGCATATCTTTCCGGATCACTTTCCGCACATTATAGGTCTTCTTGCTCTGCGACTCGAAATAGGTGCGCACGGCGATCTCGGCCAAAATGCCGATGGTGATCAGCTGGATGCCACCGAGCAGGAGGATGAGTCCGAGGATCAGGAGGGGCTTGCCCCAGATATCGTGCCCGAGGATCTTGATGATGAGCAGGTAGAGGTTGATGAGCAAGCCAAGTCCGAAGGAAATGAAGCCCATAGTGCCGAAGAGGTGCATGGGTTTCTGGAGGTACTTGCGGAAGAAGACCATGAGCACGAGGTCGGAGAGGACCTTGAAGGTGCGCCCGATGCCATACTTGCTCTTCCCGAAGCGGCGGGGATGGTGCTTTACATCCACCTGGGTGATGCGGGCGCCCTGGAGCTTGGCCAGCACGGGAATGAAGCGGTGCAACTCGCCATAAAGGCCGAGGTCCTCGGCGATCTCCTTGCGAAAGACTTTCAGCGTACAACCATAATCCTTGAAGTAAACGCCGGTCATGCGGCGGATCAGTGCGTTGGCGATACGGCTCGGGATCTTGCGAAGCACCATACCGTCTTTCCGGTTCCTGCGGTTGCCGGCCACCACGTCCCAGTCTTCGGTACGGGCGAGGGTGAGCATGGCGGGAATGTCGGTAGGGTCGTTCTGCAGGTCGCCGTCGATCATGGCCACCCAGCTGCCCGAGGCATGGTCGATGCCCGCGGTCATGGCCGTGCTCTGGCCATAGTTCTTCCGCAGCTCCACCAGGATGGTCCGGTCATCGGCATATTCCACGATGCGCTTCTTCGTGGCATCGGTGGACCCATCGTCCACGAGGATCACTTCATAGTCGATGCCGGCGAGCGCCGAACGTACCGCATCCAGCAAGGGCTGGATATTGTCCTCTTCATTCATCACCGGGATGACCAGGGAAAGTTCTTTCATATCGGCGGCAAAGGTAGGCGAAGCGGCGTTACCCACTCGCTTTGCTCGTATGGATATCGCGCAGAGGCGCAGAGATCGCAGAGAATCGAAACGCTGCGTCCTCCGCGCCTCTGCGCGATCAATTGGCCAAGCGAAGCGCCGGCCTGGGCTTAGCTTATAACGCTGATCACCGCATCAGCGAAGCGCTCCATCTCTTCGAGCTGGGGCGAGCACTGGAGGAGGAAGAAGTCCACGCCGGCTTCCTCGAAGCGCCCGATCTGGTCGGCCACCTGGGTCGGGGTGCCTGTGAGGCCGCTGCGCAGGCCGCGGTTGGAGACGGAATAGTCTTCCAGGGTTACTTTCTTTTCGAGTTGGGTGCCGTTGATCCACTGCTGGTAGTTGTGGTAGCCGGATGAGCCCTCCTGCACGTTGGTGATGCGCTCGATCTCTTTCTTCACTTCCGCTTCCGTGGGACGCACGATGGAGTAGGCCGCCATGCCGAACTGCATCGGGGTCAGCCCCAGCCGCTCGCGACGGGCCTTCACATCGGCGATCCGGCGGCTGATCACCTCGGGCGAGTCACCGTGCATCACGTAGCCGTCGCAGACCTCGGCGATCAGGTTCTTGCCGGCCTCGGATTCGCCGCCGGCATAGAGCGCCGGCTTCACCTTTGGCTTTGGCTGCAGCACGTTGTCCTGCACCGAGTAGTATTGGCCCTCGAAGCTGAAATGGTCCTGCTCCCAGCAGGAAGTGACCACGTGCACCCATTCGCGCATGCGGGCATAGCGGTCGTCGTGCTGTTCGAACTGGATGCCGTATTTCAGCGCTTCCTGTTCCCACCAACTCGACACCACGTTGAGCGAAAGGCGGCCATTGGAGATCTGCTGGATGTTGGCGGCCTGCTTGGCCAGGATGGCCGGGTTGTGAAACGTTGGACGCACGGCCACCATCAATTCCTGCTTTTCCGTAACCGCAGCGAGGGCTGCCGCTGTGGACCAGGCGTCGAGGGAAGGGGCTTCTTCGCCTTTGATATCATTGAGAAAGAGCTCGGCGATCAGCGTCAGGTCGAAGCCGATCTGCTCACTCCGCTGGGCCAGGCGCTTTACATAATCCCAGCTGGTTTCCATCTGCTCGTTGTCCACGTTCCGAAGCCAGCCGCCGAAGACGGGCAGCCAATAACCAAATCGCATAATTATTTTTTTGAGAAGGATTCAATAAAGTCAACCAGGTTCACGAAAGGGTCGAAGCCGATCACGTTTTCTGCGTCGGCAATGAAATTCGAAAGGGCGTTGATGTCGTAATAGAGGATGGCTCCGTCGCGGTCATCGACCAGGTACTCGATACCGCCGACGTCGATCCCCGCTTCCGCCACGATGCGCTCCACAGCCGCGATCACTTCCGCAGGCGGCGTGAAGGCCTCCACTTTCAGTCCGCGCTTCACAGCCTTAGTGATGCAGGCATCGCCGACCGCTTCGCTCGCAGGTGCTTCGGGCACGGCGCAGATCTCGGCAGGGCAGAGGTTGAACTGCTCGCCGGTTGTATAGACTTTGATGGCATAGAGGAATTTGCCGTTCAGCGTTTCCACGCGGTTGATGTGGCCGCCACGCACGGGGATGAACTCCTGGACCAGTGCGGTCTCATCGATGCCGAGCTCGATGGAATTGCTTTCGAGCGCTTCATCCAGCGCAGCGGGCGTATTGAAGCGGATGATGCCGGCGCCGGCGCCGCCGATGTTGGGCTTGACCGCGATCGGGAATTGAAGCAGCTGCGCTGCTTCCCGGATCCGGGAGGCATGGTTGACCACGATGGATTTCGGGTAACGCAGCCCCAGGCGCTGGAAGAGCAGGAGCTGGAGTGCCTTGGAGGTTTCGATCTCCGTAGCTCGGGAGCCGTTGAGTACGCGAACACCCTGCTGCTCGAGGTAGGCGATATAGGCTTTCGCATAGAAAATGCTCTGGCCATGGCCACGCAGGTAGGAGGAGGAACTCACCCGGTTCAGCACCACGCTATAGGGCGGCTCGGTATCGTCGGGGTTGAACTGGTGAAAGCCGGCATGCAGCTTTTCATAAGCCAGTCCGCGCTCATCCAGCCGCGCGAATAATTTCTTAAACCATTCGGGATGCTCGTAAAAAATGCCAATGGGACGGGACATGAAACATATTTAGTCGACAAAATTAGTAGGGAATAAGATAGCAACCGCGGGAATCTTCGTCACCGGAAAGTAAAGAGCAGGAACGCAGATCTATATGATTCATTTGATTCGATAAGATGGGATCAAAAAAGACAAGCCTGGTAAAGTATACATCATTCATTCGATAGACTACATTTCAGCTATCATACAAATCATGACCACCATAACGATCTGCGTTCTTCTTCACGAAAAAGGGCTCCTGGATAGGAGCCCTCGTACTTGGAAAAGAGAGAAAAAAAGGAACGCAGATCGGGCTGATCGGACTGATTAGATAAGATAAACGTATATAGAACAATTATTCACCTTCCAAAGTCCTTCCTATTTGAAAGAGGTTATCCGCGTAGATTATCATAACCATCATAACTATCATGACCATCTGCGTTCTTTCTCCCAAAAAGAAGGGCTCCCGAATAGGAGCCCTCGTACTTGGAAAAGAGAGAAACTTGTGTCTTTATTGTTGTTGCTGCTGGGGCTGTTGCTGCTGCTGGTCGGCGGGAACAGAGGTGTTGGCCGTAGTGGCATCAGCTTTAGTAGCCGTATAGAAAACAACTTTTGTCTTGCTCTTGGAAGTGGCGGTCTTCGACTTCACTTTCACTTCGGTCCCCGAGGGTACGTCGGCAGCAACGTCGCCGTTGAGTCCGAAGATGGCTGCAGGGGCAGCGGCATCGAATTTCTTACCGAGGGCAATGTGCAGGGTGCTGGTAGCCGGATCGAAGATCAGGGTACCTTCCTGGATCTGCTTGCCGCTTTCGGTTTTCTGGGCGATGATGCGGTAGGTAGCGGGCGACTGGCGCAGGAAGGCGCGGAACTTGCCTACGGGAAGGCCTTCCACCCATACCATGCCCTTGCTGGAGGAGTCGATCGATACGGTGATGGTCTCTGCAACTGCGGCGCTATCGGCCGTATTCAGCTGGTAAACACCAAGCACCGGGAAAGATTTTTCAATGGTCAGCGCCTCCGGCATGGGAAGCATCTTATACTTGGCGTTGATCGAGTCTACAGTAGACTGGGCGCTGGCGGCTACGCTGAAAAGGAGCGCGGCGATAAAGAGGAA
>CBHWDR010000125.1:0-7579 GCA_966112575.1 uncultured Chitinophagales bacterium | reverse complement strand
CAGGTGCGCGATCTCGCGGAGGTATTCCAGCGATGGCCGGTTTTTCAGCTGGAGCGGGTATTTCTCCGGGTCCGAATCGCCCAGGATCTCCACGTTTTCAGCCTTCACCTCCATTTTCTGGCCCTTTCCTTGCGATTCGATCAGGGTGCCGGTCACTTTGAGAGAGGCTGATGTGGTGATGCGCTTCAGGAAGGAATCCTCATATTTTCCCAGTTCCAGCACCACCTGCAGGGTATTGTTCGTGGATCCGTCGTTGAGGGCCACGAACTGGTTGTTGCGAAACGAGCGGACCCAACCCATTACGGTCACGGTCTGGCCCTGCGGCTGCGTCTGGAGCAGTTCTTTGATCTTGATTCTTGTGTTAAACATGGGGGCCAAAGATAGTCCTCCCCGCTTTTTTAAACCCGGGGGTATTGGGCGTTTTAGGGCTAAAATTTTTCGGTTTTGTCATTTTCGGCGTATAATTGCAGCGGAAATTCGTTGAGAGCCCTACCTTTTTTACTCGCAACACCGGTATTTTCCCTTTCCTTTTTAAAATTCATTTAATCAGACTGGTCTTACCCTCTTTTAGCATCTAAACCCTTCGTTTCTTATGTACGATATCTTGCAGTTGAACGATATGCTTGTTCCCGAGTTGCTGGACATTGCAGAAGACCTTAAAATCGACAACGCCAAAAAACTGAGTAAGCAGGAGCTGGTCTACAAAATCCTGGACAAACAAGCCGTTATGAGCAGTGAACAGAAACCCGATGCCGATGACAACCGGCCCAAACGCAAGCGTATCGTAAAAGCCACTACCGGCAATACCACAGAAGAAGCGATCGTTGAAGAGCCCGTACCGGAATCCAAGCCCCGCGCCGCCGCGAAGAAAGCCGCCCCCTCCAAGAAAGAAGAAGGTCGCAGCGAGCGTGCGGAATCCGCCCGTGGTGAGCGTGCCGAACAACCTGCCCGCGGTGAGCGCGCCGAACGCACCGAAGGTCCCCGAGCCGAAAGCCGTGGCGAGCGCCCCGAACGTCCGGAACGCCCCGAGCGTCCTGCCCGTGGACGTGGCCGCAAAAAAGACGAACAGCATGATGAAGATACCCAACCGGCAAACGTACAGTCGCAGTCCCAGATGGAGCTGCCAAGCATGCCGGAAGAACCCCAGGTGGCCCAGCCCGAGCGCGGCAACCAGGTAAACAAATTTTTCCCTCCGCAACCGCAACAGCAGCAGCAACAACAACAGCCCCGTGCCGAAAAATTCAATGTGGAATTCGACGGCATCATCCTCGGTGAAGGTGTGCTGGAAATGATGCCCGACGGATACGGCTTCCTTCGCTCTTCCGACTACAACTATCTCTCTTCTCCCGATGACGTATATGTGTCGCCTTCGCAGATCAAGCTTTTTGGCATAAAGACCGGTGATACCGTTTACGGTTCCGTGCGTCCTCCGAAAGAAGGGGAAAAGTATTTCGCGCTCCTCAAGGTAGAGACCATCAACGGCAATAGCCCCGAAGAAGTGCGCGACCGTGTGCCTTTCGAATACCTTACACCGCTCTTCCCCTTCGAGAAGCTCAATCTCTTCCTGGCACCGAACGATTACTCCACCCGCATCATGGATCTCTTTACCCCCATCGGTAAGGGCCAGCGTGGACTGATCGTTGCCCAGCCGAAGACCGGTAAGACCATGTTGCTGAAAGCCGTGGCCAACGCCATCGCCGCCAATCACCCGGAAGTGTACCTGATGATCGTGCTGGTAGATGAGCGCCCCGAGGAAGTGACCGATATGGAACGCAGCGTGAAGGCCGAGGTGATCGCCTCTACCTTCGACGAGCCCGCGGAAAAGCACGTGAAAGTATCGACCGTTGCCATGCAGAAAGCCAAGCGCCTGGTAGAGTGCGGCCACGATGTAGTGATCCTGCTCGACTCGATCACCCGCCTCGCCCGCGCCCACAACACTGTGTCGCCCGCATCGGGCAAGGTACTCTCCGGTGGTGTGGAAGCCAATGCTATGCAGAAGCCCAAACAGTTCTTCGGTGCTGCCCGTAAGATCGAGAATGGTGGTTCGCTCACCATCCTCGCCACTGCGCTGATCGACACCGGCTCGAAGATGGATGAAGTGATCTTCGAAGAATTCAAGGGTACCGGCAACATGGAACTGCAACTCGACCGCCGCCTTGCCAACCGACGCGTCTTCCCGGCCATCGACCTCGTGTCGTCATCTACCCGCCGCGATGACCTGCTGCTCGAGCGCGACGTGCTCCAGCGCATGAACCTGCTTCGTGTTTACCTCAACGATATGAATGCGGAAGAAGCCATGTCCGACCTGCTCCGCCGGATGCGGGGCACCAAATCGAACGAGGAATTCCTCGCTTCGATGAACGGCTGAAGCCCTTCCACTAAGTCACGGAAAGTCCCCAGGTAATTGGGGACTTTTTTATTGCCCCGTTCGCTTGATGCGCTGCAAAAGCACGCGGTCCCATTTTTGTTGAAGAGTTCCTGTAACAAAATTTGAAAGCATGAAAAAACTTGTTTTTCCGTCACTGCTGGCCGTAACCGTACTCGGCCTTGCAGCCTGTGGCGACAGCAACAACTCCACGTCTACAACCACTTCCGGCGATTCGTCTACGATGAATGCCAACAACACCACTGCAGGAACTGACGCGTCCGCTGGGGGCACCACAACCTCTACCGGCAACTACGCAGCTTTTGCCGACTCTGTAGAGCGGAATTCCACATCGGGCTATTATGTGAATCCCCGTACCGGCAAGAAAATGACCCTTCGCGTTAACCGCGAGAACGGTGCCGTTACCAATGAGTCGGGCGAGCCGGTGTATCGTTATGTAGACACCCGCAACTGGTGGGTTTATGGTCTTGACGAGAACGATTGGACCTGGCGCCAGCAAGGTGAGGCTCGTATGAACAACAACACCATCACCTACAAGGGCGACAATGACCAGTGGATCGACTATGATAAGCGCTGGAACATGACCAACGAAGAAAAGATCAAGAAGAGCTGGAAAGAGAAGTATGGCGAAGACAAGGTGAAAGTGAGCAAGGACGGCGATATCAAGGTGAAGACCGAAGACGGCAAAGTGAAGTATGACGCCGATGACAACAAGATCAAGACCGATAAGGATAATTAAGGCAGTGGGCAGTGGGCAATAGGCAATAGTGAGTAGTGAATGCCGCTACATTACCTTTGTAAGAAGGACGGAGTATATCCGTCCTTCTTCTTTTTTACTATTTCCGCTCCGCTTCATCTGCGAAATCTTCAGAATCTGCGCAATCCCTTTCCAATCTGCGCAATCATTATTCATCTGCATAATCTGCGTTCGTTATTTTCGTAGCCGTGGCCATACATCGCTTACCCATAAAGGATTTCCTGTCAAAAGCTGAAGGCGCGCTCGTCATCGACGTGCGCTCACCCGGCGAATATGCGCAGGCGCACCTGCCCGGGGCCGTGTCGATGCCCCTGTTCACCGACGAAGAGCGGAAGGAAGTGGGAACCGCCTACAAGCAGGTGAGCCGCGAACAGGCCATCAAGATCGGGCTGGATCATTTCGGTCCGAAAATGCGCAGGATGGTCGAAGAAGTGGAAGGCCGCCTGGGGCAAGGCAGGGACGTATTTGTTTATTGCTGGCGGGGCGGCATGCGCAGTGGCGCCGTTGCCTGGCTGCTCGACCTCTATGGATTCAAGGTACACGTGCTTCAGGGGGGGTATAAAGCTTTCCGGAATGAGGTGCTCCAGCTTTTCGAACAATCCTGTTCCTTTCTTATCCTTGGCGGCTACACCGGCTCCGGCAAAACCGAAGTGATCCATGAGCTGCACCGCCGGGGAGCAAACGTGATCGACCTCGAAGGCCTCGCCTCGCATAAAGGCTCGGCTTTCGGCAACCTCAACATGCCGCCCCAGCCGCGCCAGGAGATGTTCGAAAACCTGCTGGCCATGGAACTGCGGAAGCACCAGCTGCAGCCTGTCCGAACGACCACAGAAAATGGCCCATCGGCCGAAGATGATCCATTGCCTATTGCCCATTCACCCCTGCCCATCTGGCTGGAAGACGAGAGCCAGCGGATCGGGGATGTGAACCTGCCGATAGCGCTGTGGAAAACGATGCGCCGGTCGCCGATTATTTTCCTGGAGATCCCCTTCGAGGCAAGGCTGGACCATATTGTGGAAGAATACGGGCCGTTGGACCGGGAGCGGCTGAAGCATGCCGTAGAGCGGATCAGCAAGCGGCTGGGCGGGCTGGAAGCGAAAAACACCCTTCAATTCCTGGAAGAAGGCAATATGAAAGAGGCTTTCCGGATCCTCCTCCGGTACTATGATAAATTTTACGGCAAGGGCCTGCACAATCGCGAAGGCCTGGATGCGTTATTAACCCGCGTCCCCTGTGAAACCCTGACGCCGGCGGAAAACGCCCAGGCTGTACTGAAAGCAGCCGGGAGCCGCCCGCTTCACCAACACCAGACTGTATGAAAAACCTCCTGCTGCTCACCCTCCTGCTTTCCTGCCTTGCCGGCCGCTCCCAGGTCATCAGCGGCATCTACCTCGGCAAGCTCAGCGATGACAGCCTCCGCAAAAAGCAAAGCTTCGAGCTCGCCCTCAACGAATACCGGGGTAAGATCTATGGCTACTCCTACGCCAGCTTTGAAAAAAACGATACGTTCTACTACAGCATCCGCGAGATCCGTGCCCGCCGTGAAGGCAACCAGCTCATCGTGGAAGACGATAAGATGATCGTCAATAATTTCCCGCATGTCGACAAAAAAGTCTTCCGCACCAGCGTCATCCCGCTCAACCCGGCAGAAGATACCCTGCGTTCGTTCAACGGCAGCTTCTTTACCAACAAGACCAAGGTCTTCTACTCGGTGAAGGGCGAGGTCGAAGCGAGCCGGGATGGGGACAGCAGCCGATCGGCCCTCATTGGTCACCTGCGCGAGCTGAACATCCTGGGTAATGACCGCGGCGGCCGTACCGAAACGGCCGTGGCAAAAACCAGGGAAGAGAAAAAGCCGAAGAAAGAGGAGCAGACCGAAGTGAAAAAGGTAAAGGTGGAGAATGACGAAGTCAAGATCAAGACGGAAACAGCGAAGATAAAAACGGAGAAGAAACCTGCACGTGCCGATCAGCCCGTCCCGCCAACGATTCCAGCCGTCGTACTCCTCCCGCACACCGCGCGGCAGAATCGCATCCAGCAAACGGTTGAAGTACGCTCCGACAGCATTATCCTATCATTTTACGACAATGGAGTGATCGATGGCGATTCGATCTCGGTCTATCTGAATGGCGACAACATCATCGCGAAGACCAAACTGCTTTCTACGGCCACGCGCAAGACCGTTGCCGTGCCGGTAGGCGATGTTGAGCTTCGCCTGGTAGCCGAAAACCTCGGCGAGCTCCCGCCCAACACCGGCCTGCTCGTTATCCGCGACGGCGACCAGATCTATAATGTCAACTTCAGCGCCGACCTGCAGACCAACGCCAGCATTATTCTGCGCAGAAAAAAATAAAAAGGATTCGCAAGCCAGTGATGAATGCGATTAACGATTGCCGGTCTCTGACCGGCATTTAACTTCGCACCATGACCGAACCGATTCGTCTCACGCAATTCTCCAAAGGTGGCGGCTGCGGCTGCAAGATCGCGCCTTCCGTGCTGCAGCAGATCCTTCAGACCGAAAACAAAACGCGTTTTGAAAACCTACTCGTTGGCAATGAAAGCGCCGACGATGCCGCCGCCTATCGCATCGAGGGTGACAAGGCCATCATCTCCACGACCGACTTCTTTCTTCCCATTGTGGACGATGCTTACGATTTTGGACGGATCGCGGCGGCGAACTCGATCTCGGATGTTTATGCCATGGGTGGCCAGCCGCTCATGGCCATCGCCATTCTCGGATGGCCGGTGGAGAAGCTACCCGTAGAGCAGGCGCAACGCATGCTGGAAGGCGGCCGTGCGGTATGCGCCGAGGCAGGAATCCCTCTTGCCGGAGGCCATACCATCGACTCATCGGATCCCATTTTCGGATTGGCAGTCACGGGCATGGCGCCGGTATCGCAACTGAAAAAGAACAACACCGCGCAGGTGGGCGACCAGCTCTTCCTCACCAAGCGCCTGGGCGTCGGCGTCCTGTCCACGGCCCTGAAGCGCGGCCTGCTTGCCGATGCGCATTATGCGCCCCTGCTCGCCCAGCTCGCGCAACTCAATAAGATCGGGGAAGCCCTTGGCAAGATCGAAGGCGTTCATGCCATGACCGACGTCACCGGCTTTGGCCTCCTGGGCCACCTCCTCGAAATGGCCGGCGGCAGTGGCCTCGGCGCCACGCTCCACTATGCGGCCATCCCGAAGATAGAAGGGCTAGACGACTACCTGAAGCAGCGCACCATTCCCGATGCAACCTTCCGCAACTGGAATGCTTACTCGAAAGAAGTGCAGTTTGAAAAAGGAGTGAATGTGATGGAAGCGTTCAACCTGCTTCCGGACCCGCAGACGAACGGCGGCCTTCTGATCGCCGTGGCCCCGGAAGCGGTTGCCGCGGTGCAGTCCCTGCTGGAAGAGCAGGGGTATGCCGGCTTCATTCAGCCGATCGGAACGATCACGGAGAAAGGGGAGAAGACGATCCTGGTGCAATAGATCAAAGCCGGTCGATGGCCTTGGCGAGCTTGTGGTCTTTCTCGGTCACCACATCACCGGCATCGTGCGTCGACAGCCATATCTCCACCGTGTTCCACACATTGGTCCACTTGGGATGATGATTCAGCGTCTCCGCGATCAGCGCCACCCGCGTCATAAAGGCAAATGCCTCATTGAAATCGGCGAACTCGAATTTACGGTAGAGGGTGTTGTTGGTTTCTTGCCACATAGAGAGGTAATTAGCGAATGAGCAAATTAGCGAATTCGAGAATTCGAGAATGGAGGAAATCTCGATTGGGGAGACATTGATAAAAATTTGGCATTTTTCCAAGAGAAAAAAACGGAAAGGCTGGTGGGTTTTTCACATGGATCGTTTCTCGATGATCATGACTTTAGGGGCATGGATATAAATATCGACGGGAACCCTATTTTAAAGCACAGCTTCAATTTTTCGATTCTGATACTGGAATATTGCGACCTCCTGTTGGAAAAGAATCGCTTCGTTCTGGCCAACCAACTGACCAAGTCAGGCACTTCGATCGGCGCTAATGCAATGGAAGCACAGGACGCGGAAAGCAAGAGCGATTTCATTCACAAGATGAAGGTTGCATCCAAGGAAGCAGGAGAGACTTTCTATTGGTTAAGCCTCTGCGCCCGGGCGAAAAATTATCCTGATTGCTCTGAACTTTTGAAACGCCTGGATGAGATCCGGCGAATTCTAAACACGATAATTGGTACCAGTAAGCGGAAGTATCAAAAAGGCGCCATCAACAAATGATAGCGTCGACGAAATCAGGCGACCCCATTTCCGAATTCTCGAATTAGCTAATTCGCTCATTAAAAAACCAGGTGCTCCTTGTTCTTGATCTTCTCATTCGTCAGTTCGGTGACGAGCTGTACGCCGGATACCTGCCGGATAGATTGCACGAGGTTCTGCAGCGACTGGTCGGCGACATAATCGT
>CBHWDR010000124.1:0-7585 GCA_966112575.1 uncultured Chitinophagales bacterium | reverse complement strand
TAAAATATTAAAAACACACACGGGCCCCCCCCCCCCCCCCCCCCCCCACCGTGTCGGTTTGGTTGGGGGGGCGCGCCCCGCCGCTCCATCTATCTTTATTCCATGGCGTTTTACGAATTCAATGGTATCCGGCCGGTGGTGCATGAATCGGCTTTTGTGCATCCGCAGGCAACCGTTACGGGCAATGTGGTCATTGGCAAAGATGTGTACATCGGCCCGGGATGCGCGCTGCGGGGCGATTGGGGCAGGATCGTCATTTCCGACGGCTGCAATGTGCAGGAGAACTGTACGGTGCATATGTTCCCGGGCGTGACGGTAATCCTCCATGAATCGGCGCATATCGGCCACGGAGCCATCATTCACGGAGCTACGATCGGGCGCAACTGCCTGGTGGGCATGAATGCCGTGATCATGGATGAAGTGGAGCTGGGCGAAGAATCCATCGTGGGGGCGCTGGCCTTTATCCGCCAGGGCGAGAAGATCCCGCCGCGATCGATGGTAGTGGGCAACCCGGCGAAGATCATCCGGCAGGTGAGCGAGGAGATGATCGCCTGGAAGACCCAGGGCACCGGTCTGTACCAGCAGCTGCCCCGCCAGTGCCACGACACGCTCCGGCCCTGTACCCCGCTCCGGGAGGAGGAGCCCCAGCAGGAGACCTTTAGCATCGATTACCGGCCTTTCCGGAAGGGCTAGCCGAAAATCCGGGAAAATTCCCCGAAAGGGCGGTGTAAAAAACGGATTACGCGCATCAAATTTTTGTAACTTAATGGTGTAAACCGATAAACCCAACAGTATGAGAAGAGCTTTACCCCTGACTCTTGCAGCCACCCTTGTCCTTTCCTCCACCCTTTTCGCCCAGAACGACCGCTTCGCCTACGCGATCACCGATCTGACCAAAGATGGCTCCTCGTGGAATGCCCTGCGCAAGCTCGACCTGCGCACCGGCCAGTACTCGGATGTGCTGCTCAATGGTACCGACACCAGGTCGGCTCTTCTGACCGCTGAGAAAAAAGCCCCGGCCTCTTTTGGCAACGACAGCTATGCGCCCTTCCTGCAGCAGCCCTTCGGAACGGGTGTGGCCGCCGCCGCGTTCGACCGCAAGCACAACCGGCTTTACTTCACGCCCATGTTCGTGGACCAGCTCCGCTACATCGACCTCAAGACCATGAAGGTCTATGCCGTGAGCGACCAGCCCTTCACGAAGTATGGCAATATGCATAACGACGAAGGCCGCATCGTTACCCGCATGGTGATCGACCCGCAGGGCAATGGCTATGCCATCACCAACGACGCCAACCTCATTGTGCGCTTCAGCACCGGGAAGAAGACCACGAAGATCGAGCAGCTCGGCGCCCTGGTGGATGATCCGTCCAATAATGGCATCTCCATCCACAACCGCTGCACCTCCTTCGGCGGCGACATGATCTCCGACGACAAAGGCAACCTCTATATCCTTTCCGCCCGCAACCAGGTCTTCCAGGTGAATACCGAGACCCGGGTGGCGAAGCACCTGGGCATGATCCAGGGCCTCGACCCCAACTTCACCGTGAACGGTGCGGTAGTGGATGGCGATGGCAACCTGCTGGTGAGCTCCGCGGTGATGGGCAACTCCTATTACCTCGTGAACCCGAAGAACTGGAGCGCTTCGCCTTACAACGCGGCGAACGGCGTTTACCGCGCTTCGGACCTGGCCAACTCCAACTTCCTCGCCGAGCCGCGCAAGAACAACGATGTGGCCAGCCTGACACCGGTGGACGTGCAGAAGATGATCCGTCCCGAAGAGAAGTTCGCCAAGGAGATCGCCGTTTATCCCAACCCGGTTACGGGCAGCCAGATCACGGTGCAGTTCAATAAAGTGCCCGCGGGCAACTACACCCTCGAGCTGCGCGACATCCTCGGCCGCCAGGTGATGCAGCGCCTGATCAACATCAACACCGAGAACCAGGTGCAGACCCTCCGTCTCAATGACCGCGACGCCAAGGGCATCTACATGGTAAAAGTGTTCGACGCCGGCAAGCAGAGCGTGTTCACCCAGAAAGTGGTGGTGCAGTAAGGAACGCAGATTAATACGATTCATATGATCTCGCAGATAGATCCCCCGCACCGTCGGGGGATTTTTTATTCGTAGAACCGTAATCCCTAACTCCCTAACTCACCAATCCTCAATCCCCAATCCCTTAATACCATAACTCCCCAATTCCCCAATACCCAAGCCCTCTCCACCCAACATAGCCACTGCGAAATTGAGAATCCTCATTTCTTAACTCTTGTTAAGTGGAACGTTCAAACGGGAAACGAGCTTTGAAGAAACGAAAACAAATGAAAAAGCTCATTCAACTGGAAGAACTCGCGATGGCTACTGGCGCCCTGTTTGTGTTGGCTCAATTTTCCCTCGGATGGCCATTCTGGGTCTGGGCTCTGCTGTTTTTTGCGCCCGATGTTTCTTTCCTCGGCTACACATTCGGAGCCCGTGCCGGTGCCTGGACGTATAACCTGTTTCACCACAAAGGAGTGGCGGTGATGCTCGCCGGGGCTGGCTTTATGCTGCACGTCGATGGGCTGCTGGCGGCGGGACTGCTGCTCGTTGCCCATTCCTCTTTCGACCGGATGCTCGGTTACGGATTGAAATTTGAATCCGGCTTCGGGGCCACGCACCTGGGCCGTATCGGCAAGAGGATTAGCCCTGCGCCAGGCGTTGCCGGATCCGGCTCAGGCTTACCGGCGTGATGCCGAGGTAGGAAGCGATGTACTGCTGCGGGATCTGCTCAAGGATTTTCTTTTTGTTGGATGCGAGCAGCTCACGGTAACGTTCTTCTGGCTTTTGGGTTAGGAGCGAGACCATACGTTTTTCCAGGCCGGCGGCGATGTATTCGGCCAGCTTGCGTCCGAACGTGTTCCAGTGCATGCTTCGGGCGTAGAGGTTGTCGAGGGCCGCATAAGAAAAGCAGAGCAGCTCCACAGGTGTCAGCGCTTCGATCGTAATCTCCGAAGGTGAATGGGTCAGGCAGCTAAGCCAGGAGCCAACCAGGTCGCCGGCGAAATAAAAATAAGTGGTGCGCTCTTCGCCATCAGCCAGGTAAAAATGCCGCATGGAACCACTGATGAGGAAAGCGATATCGTAGGATCGTTTACCGATCTCCGCGAAGTATTCGCCTCGGCCCAACGTCCGGTATTCCAGTTGCGGTTCCAGAAGTGCCCAGTCCTCGTCGGCCAGGGAGGTTAGTTTTTCGATGCGTTTCCGGAAATTCGCGATAGCCTCCATCATGTGAATGTACATTCTTCGAGATTCCGGGATCCAATACCCAATACCCAATACCTCAATACCCAATACCCAACTCCAAACTGCCTATTGCCTATCTTCGCCCCGTGGAGAAAAGCAATTTCGTAGACCAGATCCGTGTATTCTGCCGCAGCGGACACGGGGGCGCAGGCATCAAGCATTTCCGACGCGACAAGCTCACGGCTATGGGCGGACCCGATGGCGGCGATGGCGGCCGGGGTGGTCATATCATCCTGCGCGGCAACCGCAACCTCTGGACCCTGCTGCATTTGCGTTATCATAAGAACGTGCTGGCCGAAGATGGCGAACGCGGCAGCGACAACAACAAAACGGGCCGCAACGGAAAGGATATCGTCCTCGAAGTGCCCTTGGGCACGATTGCCCGCGATGAAGAAACGGGCGAGAAAGAAGCCGAGATCCTGAACGACGGTGACGAGATCATCTGGCTGCCCGGTGGCAAGGGCGGACTGGGAAATACGAATTTCAAAACCCCCACCAACCAGGCTCCCGAATATGCCCAGCCCGGCCTCCCCGGCATCGAGGGCTGGAAAGTACTGGAGCTGAAAGTGCTGGCCGATGTGGGCCTGGTGGGCTTCCCCAATGCCGGCAAGTCGACCCTGCTCTCCGTGATCACGGCTGCCAAACCCAAGATCGCCGACTATGCCTTTACCACGATCACGCCCCAGCTGGGCATGGTGGAGTACCGCGATGGCAAGTCCTTCTGTATCGCCGATCTTCCCGGCATCATCGAAGGCGCCGCCGAAGGACGTGGCCTGGGTCATCGTTTCCTGCGGCATATCGAGCGCAACTCCATCCTCCTCTTCCTCATCCCCGCCGACTCCAAGGACCACAAAAAGGAATTCGAGATCCTGGTGAACGAGCTGGAAGAATACAATTCCGAACTGCTCCACAAGCAATTCCTGATCGCCATCTCCAAGAGCGACATGCTCGACGAGGAGCTGAAAGAAGCGATCGAATCGGAGCTGCCAAAGGATATCCCGCACATCTTCATTTCCTCAGTTTCCAACCGGAACATCCAGCAACTGAAAGACCTGCTCTGGAAGACGCTGAACGAAGGAGCGTAGGAGTTGGGAGAAGTTCGCGTGGTTTGCGCGTTCGCGAGTTCAAAAGTTCAAATGTTCAAGAGTTCAAGAGTTGTGGGAAGGTAGCCGGCAGAGGTAAATATTTGTTGCGTATTGGGGGCTCGATGTCTTCGTATAAAACAACTCTGCGCAAGATGCTAAAGAAAACTCTGTGCGCCTCCGTGTCTCCCTGTCTCTGTGGTTCAAAAAACTCTGCGTCCTCTGCGCCTCTGCGCGACATCTTCTTTGTGCCTCTTCGTGCCCTTCGTGACTTCGTGGTTCAAAAAGTCATGAGCGAAGCGAATGAAAGACTTACTGCCGAACCCCATCCCCGCAATGCGAGACGAAGGTCTTCGCCAGTTCACGGAGCTCTTCGAAGATGAGGGGCTTGGTGATGAAGTGCGCGCCCCATTTCTGGGCGAAGGCGCGATCGTGATCAGAGGAGGAAGTGGTGAAGAGCACCACCGGGATGCTATGGAAATGATCGGATTCCTTGATCAGTTTCAAAGCTTCGCGGCCATCCATGCCCGGCATGTTGATATCGAGGATGATCAGGCAGGGGATGTGGCCCGCCTGGTGCATGGCCTCCAGGTGCTGCATGGCGTAGAGCCCATTGATCGCATGCTCTAGGTGAATGCTGTTATCCAGCTGTTCAAAAGCCTGACGTACCATGAATACATCATCGGCATCGTCTTCTGCATAAAGGATGGTGTGTGTGTGCTGGGAGGACATAACGTATTGTAAATGTAAGGCTACCCATTGAGATTTGGACAGATGTAGAACGATCTCGACCATCGGGGAAGCGCTGGCGTCTCCCGGTTGGGGTTGGGGGTAATAAAAAAGCGGTCCACCTAGGACCGCTTTTTTATTTTATTAAACTATCCGTCAGCTCTACTGTATCGGCTGATAATCCTTGAACTGATTCACTTTCGTATTCTCCACCAGGGTGCGGTAGTTCTTCCAGGGACCGGCGTAGAAGGCATTGATGCGCTGAATGGCCTGGCCGATCAGGTTTTCGGCATTCTTCACCAGGGTCTCTTCCTGCAGTCCCGGAGCGAGGCTCTTCGACATGATGTATTGCTGCGCAAGCTGCATGGTGTTGAGCACCGTCACCTGCGGCGGGCGGGAAAGGCCCTGCCGGTCGGAGGTCTTACCCGAGATGTATTCGCGGATATTCTTGATCGAATCCTGGAGGGCGGTGGACACTTTGCGCAGCGTGTCGGCTTCCTTGCCGGTGAGGCCACGGAGCGAGGCCGACATCTTGCCCAGCAGCTCTTCCGATTCACCGAGGCGGTCCATGCCCGTTACCAGCTTATCGCTGCTCTTCCGCAGGCGGTCGAGCATGCTGCGCTGGGCAGTGATCACGGTTGCACTCTTGTTGAGGCGGGGATCATCTTTCACGGTGATCATTACCGAATCGGCATCCTTGCCCAGCCCCATTACCACCTTGTAGGTGCCGGGGAAGACCTGAAGGCCTCCGGGTTCGGCACCGCCACGGGCGCCACCGCGTCCGGCTCCCGGCTGGCGGAAGCCCTTCTCTTCCATGCCCCAGTAGCGACGGTTCAATCCGGTATCGGCCGCCCACTTAAGGTTGCGGATCACTTCATTTTTTTCGTTGTAGATGCGCACCTGCACGGAGTCGCTTTTCTTCAGCGTGTCTTTCGGGTTCACGAAATAGGAGATGGCGGCACCGCGGGGGCGGTTCTCTGCATCCCACAGGCCATAGGTGCTCCATTCGTAGCCGGTGGCCGCGCGGTAGCTGGCCTGGTAAGCGGTCGGCGGTTCTATGGCCGTGATCTTCTTCGCAGGCAGCCTGCCCTTGGTAGCCGCCAGCTTGCGCAGCGGGCGGATATCATCCATTACCCAGAGGGCGCGGCCGAAGGTGGCGATCACCAGGTCGGCTTCCCGTTCCTGGATGGCGAGATCATAGGTAGACACCGGCGGGTAGTTGTCGTTCACCCAGTGCGTGAAGCTTCCGCCGTTGTCGAAGCTCACCCAGAGGCCGTGCTCCGACCCCACGAACACGAGGTTGGGCTCCGAAGGGTCCTGCAGCAGGCAGAGGGCATAGCCTTCGATGCCTTTGCCGGCGAGCATATTGGTCCAGGTCTTGCCATAATCGGAAGTCCGGAAGATGTAGGGCTTGAAGTCGCCACGGCGGTAATCATTCACCACCACGAACGCTTCCCCGGCATTGTAACGCGAGGCGCGGATCTGGGGTACCCAGGCGCCTACCGGCATGCCCGGAATGCGACCCCGGAAATTGGTCCAGGTCTTGCCGCCATCGCGGGTCAGCTGCACGTTGCCGTCATCTGTTCCTGCCCAGATCACATTGCGGTCCTTGGTGGAGGGCTCAATGGCGATGATGGTGCAATGGTTCTCTGCGCCTGTGATGTCGAGGGTAAGGCCACCGTTCTCCGACTGGTCGATCTTGGCCGAGTCGTTGGTGGTGAGATCGGGAGAGATGGTCTGCCAGCTGGCGCCCTTGTCGGTGCTTTTGTGTACGTACTGGCTGCCATAATAGATCGTGGAGGGATCGAAGGGATCCTGGGCGATGGCCGCGTTCCAGTTGAAGCGGTAGCGTTTATTCAGGTCGGTATCTGGCGGACGCACGAACCAGCGTTCGCCGGTCTTCACGTTCAGGCGCTGCACATTGCCGCCCTGGCTCATGGAAAAGACCCAGTCGGGATCGGAAGCGTCGGGCATGGCATCAAAGCCATCGCCGCCGCCGATGTTGTTCCAGTAATAGTTGCGGATGCCGCCATTGGTCCAGCTATAGGCCGGTCCGTGCCAGGTGCCATTGTCCTGCATGCCACCCATGACATTGTAGGGAACCTGGTTGTCGACATTAATGTGATAGAACTGGCCGATGGGCAGGTTCTCATTGAAGTTCCAGCTCCGGCCGCGGTCGCGGGTATAGCCGATGCCGCCGTCATTGCCTTCGAGGATGAAGTTGGGATCGGTGGGCGAGATCCACCAGGCGTGGTGGTCGGGGTGGATGCCGCTATAGGGAAGGAGGTTGCGGAAGGTGCGGCCGCCGTCTTCGCTCACGTTCACCACGTCGTGGATGGTATAGATCCGGGTCTCGTTCTTCGTATCCACGGCGATATCCTGAAAGTAGAAGGGGCGGTTGGTCACCCATTGCGGGTCGGCGTTGATCAGCTCCCATTTGTTGCCCCCGTCATCGCTGCGATAGAGGCCATTCTTCGTGGCCTCGATAATTGCG
>CBHWDR010000123.1:0-7673 GCA_966112575.1 uncultured Chitinophagales bacterium | reverse complement strand
TAAAACGAACGAATATGATCCGCATGAATAAATTTTTTATCGCAGGCATCGCAGCTCTTGCCTTTCTCAGCAGCTGCGACAATGATGACGATATGAACGATGACTTCGATACGTCGGGCACTTATACGATCCGAGACCAGATGGCTCGTCCCGCGATCAACACCGTGTTTGTTGGTTCCGCCATGAAGAACCAGTTCAATACCACTGCGCCCACCGCCATGTCCGCAGCCTTCCGCAGCCAGTTTGTGAATGTGCTGACCGGGTTTGGTTACACCACCAACGTCCTGGGCCTTACTAAAGACCAGTTCGCAGATGTGCTGGTGACCGATGTCCTGAACGTGAAGACCAACGGCACGACCACGTTTTTTGATGGCACCAACGTACTCACCGGCCGCGCGCTGGCAGATGATGTGATCGACACCGAACTGACCCTCATCTTCGGCGGAGCTTCCGGTACTTCCAACCCGGGGCTTACGAAAGACAATGTGAACGCCAACGACAAGGCATTCCTCAATACCTTCCCTTATCTGGCGCAACCCTGGTAAGCCGAAACTCGTGAATGACAAAGCTCCCCTGCTCCGGGGAGCTTTTTTTTATACCTCCTCGAGCACTGACGTGCCGGCACTCGCATCGCCATTGGTCCAGGCCCATTTTTCATGCAGGCGGATCTTGCCGTCGGGGAGGAGTTCCGGCACCGAATGACAGATCCCGGTTCGGATCTCGCCGGTAACGCTGATGTGGTGATAGCGCATATCCAGCTCGCCTTTTTCATCCATCATGGCAATGAGGTGTCCGAAGATGATCGAGCCGCCGGCATAGGTACCCGATACCAGCTTCCCTTCCTGCTGGTAATGGAATAAGGTTTCGCTGTCTGCTTCGCCGCTCTCCGAAGTGCTAACGGAGCGGAAGGTCTTGTTGTCGTAGTGGATCATGACTGGCATTTGTTGAAAAAAAGAGGCAACTTTAAATTACAAAACCACCTGTTTATGGATACCACCATTTTTGCACAGCTGCCCTGGCTGCAGATCCTCGTTGCCACGATTGCCTATTTCGCGCTTGGCGCCATCTGGTACAGCTTTCTTTTCCAGAAACAATGGGTTGCCTACCACCAGATCGACCTGTCGAATCCCGACGCGAAGAAAGGCGCAGGCGGCGTAATGGCTTTTTCCTTCATCCTTTTCTTTATCGCCACCACCGGCCTGGCCATCCTGGTGGAGCGGCTCGGGTTAAGTGGTGCGCTCTCCGGCGTCAAGCTTGGCCTGTTCACCGGCTTCTTCTTTTCCATGATGGCCCTGAGCATCACCTATCTCTACCTGCAGCGCCCCGTTGGCCTGCATCTCATCGATGGCCTCTATCATGTGACTGGCCAGGCCATAGCCGCCCTGATCCTCTGCGTGTGGAGATGATCGTGAATGGTGAATGGCGAATTGAACAAAAAAGGACCCAACCGGGTCCTTTCTCTTATTGCTTATTGCCTGTTCACTATTGCCTACTCAACCTTGGTGATCTTCACCACGTTCGTGGGCAGGTGCAGGTGGATCGGCGTACTTCCGGTACTCACGAGAATGTCGCCGCGCTTGAGGAAGCCGCGTTCCTTGAGGATGTCGATCTGGTCGAAGATGATATCGTCGAGTGAGTCCTCTTCGTCGTAGTAAAAGGCCCGCGCACCCCAACTTAGCGAAAGCTGGTTGACCAGCGAGCGCTCCTTGGTGAAAATGAACAGGGGCGCTTTCGGGCGGTAGGAGGAAAGCATGAAAGCCGTATAGCCACTCTGGGTCATTCCGATCAGCGCGTCGCATTTCGCATCATGTGCCAGCTTACAGGCATTGTAGCAGATCGCATCGCTGAGGAAGGAAGGGGAGTGAGGCTGGGGTGTAAGTACTTCTTCCAGGTTATAGCGGTATTCGGTACGCTCCACTTCCATGATGATCTTGCGCATGGTCTCCACCACCAGCTTGGGGTGCATGCCGGTTGCGGTTTCACCACTGAGCATTACGGCATCGGCGCCTTCCAGTACGGCATTGGCCACATCGGTGATCTCGCTCCGGTTGGGCTTGCTGCGGTCGATCATGCTCTCCATCATCTGCGTTGCCACGATCACGGGCTTGGCGCGGTGGAGGCATTTACGGATGATGTCGCGCTGGATCAAAGGGATCTGCTCTATCGGGAGTTCTACCCCCAAATCGCCCCGTGCGATCATGATGCCGTCGCTTTCCACGATGATATCACGCAGGTTATTCAGGGCCTCGGGCTTTTCGATCTTGGCGATGATCTTGGTCTTGCTTTTCTTTTCTTCCAGCTTATTGCGCAGGATCACGATATCCTTCACCGAACGCACAAAAGAAAGGGCTACCCAGTCGAGCTCCTGCTCGATGATGAACTCCAGGTCAACCAGGTCTTTCTCTGTAAGCGCGGGAAGCGAGATCTTGGTATCGGGCAGGTTCACGCCTTTCTTAGAGGAAAGCCGTCCGCCCATTGTCACCTTTACCTGAACATCGTTGTTCTTCATGATGTTGATGACCTGTACTTCCAGCTTGCCATCGTCGATCAGGATCTTGTTGCCCACGCGCACGTCGGCATGCAGGTTGGGATAGGAAACGTAGATCCGGTCTTTGTTGCCGACCAGCTTTTCGTTGGTGAAGGTCAGCACGTCATCCGGAACGATGTCGATCCCGCCGCCTTCCATTTCGCCCACCCGCAGCTTCGGACCCTGCAGGTCGCCAAGGATGGCGATGTTGAAGGGCTGCGTCTTGTTGATCTGACGAATGTATTCGATGATCTGCTTCTTGTCGTCGTGGTTGCCGTGCGAGAAGTTGAGGCGGAAGACGTTCACGCCGCATTTCACCAGCTCCAGCAGTTTCTCATAGGTATCGCAGGCCGGACCTACCGTCGCCACGATCTTCGTGCGGTGATAGGTGTGCTCGATACCCGCTGTCTTGTCCATCGACCGATGGTAGTACTTATCTACGTTTTTGCTCATAATTTACTTTTTACATCGCTGATCGCTGATCTCAAGATCGCTGGTTTGGTAAAATAAGATGCGCGATCGTCGCATCAGCCTTCAGCGATCGTTAACTCGCCAGAATCTTCACGATCTTCATCCATTCTTCACTGATCGTGCCCTTACGCTTGCCCACATTCTCGAGGGGCACATAATTCATTTTATTGTTCATGATGCCTACGAAGACGTTGTGGCGTCCCTGGATCAGGCATTCCACGGCATGGTAGCCCATGCGGCTGGCAATGAGGCGGTCGAGGCAGGTGGGGGCGCCGCCCCGCTGAATATGGCCCAGGATGCATACCCGGGTCTCCACCTGCGGCAGGCGCTCCTTCACCAACCGAGCCACCTTGTCGGCACCGCCGAATTCGTCACCTTCGGCCACCACGATCAGGTTCACCAGCTTGCGGCGGCGCTCCTTCTCCTGCAGGCCGCGGATCAGGCCTTCGATATCGGTTTTCTGTTCGGGAACGAGAATGTTCTCGGCACCGGTGGCGATGCCGCTGTGCAGGGCGATATAACCCGCGTCGCGACCCATCACTTCGATGATGAACAGCCGGTCGTGGGCATCGGCCGTGTCGCGGATCTTGTCGATCGCTTCCACCGCCGTGTTCACTGCCGTATCGAATCCAATGGTAAAGTCGGTACCGTAAATATCCTTGTCGATGGTTCCGGCAAGGCCGATACAGGGAATATCGTACTCCTTGCTGAACTCAACGGCCCCGCGGAAGGAGCCGTCGCCGCCGATGATCACCAGGCCGTCAATGCCTCTTTTCTTGAGGATGTCGTATGCCTGTTTGCGGCCTTCTGGCTTGTGAAAGATCTTGCAACGGGCGGTCTTGAGAATGGTGCCGCCGCGCTGGATGATGTTGGCCACCGAACGGCTTTCCATTTTGAAGATGTCATCTTCGATCAGGCCCTGGTAGCCGCGCATGATGCCGTATACTTCCAATCCGTAATAAATGCCTGTCCGTACCACCGCCCTGATCGCTGCGTTCATCCCGGGTGAATCACCACCCGATGTGAGCACACCGATTCGGGTAACTTTTTTCTGCATGATTGAATCTGGTTTCAAGAATATTCGTTTAATGCCGGTCGCTAAACTTCAAAAGTACGATTTTCTAGTATGTGTTGTTAATACACATTAGTAGGTACTTCTCCTTAATTCGTCTATTTGGCAATTTACTGACTGTTTCGCATCTCTTTCCAAATGTTTGTGTTCAGAGCTTTTCACCATGCTGGCTGAGGTCCAGCCCGAGCTCTTCGTCGCGCTCACTCACCCGCAGCGGCACGATCCGGTTGGTGAGGTGCAAGAGTAGCCAGGTGCCGCCAAATGCAAAGACCGACACGGCCCCAAGCGCCATCAGGTGTACGAGGAAGAGCCGGGTTTCTCCGAAAAACAATCCGTTGCTGGTTACCGTCGGGTTCACACGATGGTGCGCGAATACACCGGTCAGCAGCATGCCCACGATGCCGCCAACACCGTGACAGGGAAACACATCCAGCGTATCATCGAGCGAAGTGCGTGTGCGCCATTCCACCACCAGGTTGGAAACAATGCTGCTGATCATGCCGATGAGCACCGAATGGGGGATGGCGACATAACCTGCTGCCGGCGTGATGGCGACCAGCCCTACGACCATTCCAATACACGTGCCCATGGCCGAAGGCTTTTTGCCGCGGAGCACGTCGAAGGAGATCCAGGCAAGTGCGGCTGCCGCCGATGCGGTGGTGGTAGTGGCAAGGGCAGTTGCGGCCAGCCCGTTGGCGCCGAATGCCGAACCCGCGTTGAAGCCGAACCAGCCGAACCAGAGCAGTCCCGTACCCAGGAGCACATAGGTGATCCGTGCCGGGTTGTGTGAAGGATCACTGCGCCGGCGCATGAAGAGCGCACAGGCCAGCGCCGCCCAGCCCGCACTCATATGCACTACCGTGCCCCCCGCGAAGTCAAGCACGCCCGCTTTGGCCAGCAACCCGTCGGGATGCCAGGTGGCATGGGCGAGCGGACAATAGATAAAGAGGGCAAAAAGTACGATGAAGAGGAGGTAGGCCCGGAAGCGGATGCGTTCGGCAAAAGCGCCCGTAATAAGTGCAGGTGTGATGATGGCGAACTTGAGCTGGTAAAACACGAAAAGGATAAAGGGGATCGAGGCCGCCCCTTTCCATACGCCGCCGCCCAGTACGCCCTTCAGCATAAAGAAAGTACGTGGATCGCCGATAACGCCACCCACCGAAGAACCAAAGGAAAGGCTGAAGCCGGCGACGACCCAGAGGAGGGTAATCACCACCATACTAATAAATGACTGCAGCATGGTAGAGAGGACATTTTTCTTACTCACCATGCCGCCATAAAAAAAGGCAAGGCCCGGGGTCATGATCAGCACCAGGGCAGTAGCGGTGAGCATCCAGGCCGTATCGGCCCCACTGATCGTATCGGCTGCTGCACCTGGCGATGGGAGCGAAGGGAAGAAGAGGCAAAGCAGGAACAGGAAGGCAAGTCCCAGCAGGGGCAGAAGGAAGTGCGTGGAAGATCTCATATGCAGTTGTGGTTTACGGCTACACCACAGGACGGACCCGTAGGGTTTATCCCGGTGAAATAAACTATTATTGCAAAAGAAAAAACCCACCCCGATTCGGTCGGGACGGGTGTACCAGATCGCTTGCTATAAGAACAGTGAAATTGGTGTCCTGCTTCAGGATTGATTCGCTTTCGGTTGCTGGCTACTGAATCAATCTTCATCCGGAACAAAACTATAAGGGACGGCGTGGCTGCCCGGTTAAATTCGGGCTTTAATTACTATGCTGAACCCTGAGTCGGCTTCCGGGAAATCAGGCCGGTGCTGAATTTTGAGATAAAAACGCTACGATGCCCAACAGGTCCGCAGAACCTCTTTTCCAGTTGATCAAATCGCTTCAGAAGTCGGAGAAGCGCAACTTCAAGCTATACATCAAACGGAACTCGTCCAACGAGGACCTGAAGATCGTACAGCTCTTCGACGCGCTCGACAAGATGACCAACTACGACGAAGCGGTCCTCCTCCGGAAGCTGCCGGTCATCAAAAAGCAGCAGCTTTCCAACATCAAGGCGCATCTCTACAAGCAGGTGCTGGCCAGCCTTCGTCTGCTTTCATCCGATGACAACATCGACATCCAGCTCCACGAGCAGCTCGACTACGCTCGGATCCTTTACAACAAGGGACTGTATCATCAAAGCCTGAAGATCCTCGACCGGCTGAAGGAAGTGGCCCATCACTACCACCAGGACAGCTTTCTAATCCAGATCATTTCCCTTGAGAAAAAGATCGAGACCCTGCACATCACGCGAAGCATGCAGGACCGGGCCGAACGCCTTTCGGGGGAAGCTGATGAAGTGAACGACAAGCGGCGCAACATCACCCAGCTCTCGAACCTCGCCCTGCAGCTGTACAGCTGGTACATCCGGAACGGTCACGCGCGGAATGAGGCCGATGAAGTGGATGTCAAATCTTTCTTCCGCGAGCATCTCCCGGCCAATGCCTTCCAATTGAAAGGTTTCTACGAGCGGCTCTACCTGCACCAGAGCTATTGCTGGTACGCCTTCATCCGGCAGGACTTCATCATGTACTACCGCCATACACAGAAATGGGTAGACCTCTTTCATGAGCAGGCGCATATGATCCCCATCGAGCCCGCACACTACATCAAGGGCATGCACAACCTGCTCAATGCCCATTTCGACCTGCGCAACTACCAGCAGTTCGAAGTGGTGCTGCAGAAATTTGAAGCCTTCAGCGCCTCACCGGTCGTGCAGGACGTGGAGAACAACCGCATCCAGGTCTTCACCTACCTTACAACGGCAAAGATCAACCAGCACTTCATGCTCGGCACCTTCAAGGATGGCCTGGCGCTGGTGCCGCATATCGAGGAGAAGCTTGAAGAATACGAATTGTATATGGACCGGCACCGCGTGCTTGTCTTTTACTATAAGATCGCCTCGCTCTATTTCGGTTCGGGCGATTACGATACCTGCATCGATTACCTGCAGAAGATCATCAACTGGAAAGTGGACCTGCGCAACGACCTGCAGTGTTATGCCCGCCTGCTCCACCTGCTGGCGCATTATGAGCTGGGCAACTACGACCTGATGGAATACCTCACCAAATCGGTCTACCGCTTCATGGCCAAGATGGAAAACCTGACCGTGGTGGAGGAGGAGATGTTCCGCTTCCTGCGCGTCAATTTCCACCTCTCGGCCCGCCAGATGAAGCCGGAATTCGAGAAGCTCCTGGACCGGATCAAGAAGTTCGAGAAGAGCCGCTTCGAGACCCGGGCCTTTGCCTACCTCGACATCATCTCCTGGCTCGAAAGCAAGGCCTTCGATAAGCCCATGGCCCAGGTGATCCATGAGAAATACCTCGCTGCCCGCAAGCGACAATATAAGGAGGCCCAGCCGGCCTAAGGAGGGATCCCTTCCCTTAACTTTAGGCCATGCGAAAACTGATCCTTCTACTGGGTCTCGCGCCCTTGCTTGCGCTTGCCCAGAAAGCCAATAATGCCGAAGTAGCGCGGTGGAACGCACAGGCCCGGCGGGTGACCATCATCCGCGACCAGTATGGCGTGCCGCATATCTACGGCAAGTCGGACGCAGACGTGGCTTTCGGGCTTCTTTATGCCCAGTGCGAAGAGAATTACCGGC